>JAGAAL010000022.1 GCA_017615245.1 Bacteroidaceae bacterium | reverse complement strand
TGACGTTGGTGATGTTGTTTTTCCAGTATTTCTATTCGGTGTTACTGGTACCGTTGTTCAACAAGCAGACGCCACTGCCTGAGGGAGAACTGCGTGATGCTATCGAGGCATTTGCTGCGAAAGTGGATTTCCGGCTGAAGAACATCTATGTGATTGACGGCTCGAAGCGGAGCACGCATTCAAATGCGTATTTCACAGGATGGGGGCGTCAGAAACGTGTGGTATTGTACGACACGCTGATGGAGCAGTTAACGACGGAAGAGATTGTGGGTGTGTTGGCACACGAAATCGGACATTATAAGCATCGCCATATCATTCAGTCGCTCCTCATTGGAGTCGTGACTTCACTAGTGACGCTCTATCTGTTCGGTTTGGTCATCGACAGCACGTCTATAGCTGCTGCTGCAGGGAGTACAGAGCCGTCGTTTTATGTGAACCTTACGGTGTTCTCGCTGATCTACTCACCGCTGACAATGGTGCTTGGTATTGCGAGCAATGTTTGGTCGCGCCACAATGAACGTCAGGCTGATGCGTTTGCACTTCAGCATGGGGTAGGGGTTGATGAGGCGAGTGCCTTGAAGAAAATGTCGGCTAAGAGTCTGTCGAACCTCACGCCACATCCGTTTGTGGTATTTGTGGGCTATTCACACCCAATGCTTGCAAGTAGAGTGGAGCGGTTATGTGCGAGGGTTTAGACTTTATGCTATAGATGTGTTACAGTACTTCCTTTACTCGCGTGAGGGTCAACATGTTTGTAACATTCTCGAATTTGACCACCAGCTCTTCATTGTTCAATTCGTGGATATATGCATCGCTTTGAACAAGTCGAGCCTTGATGATAGGGCGTACGATAGCGGTGTCGGAATAGCTCTTCATGAGATTGATGTAGTAGTCAGCTTCAAACGTGGGCGTAGGTCGTAAAGCATATCCCTTAACGAACTTGAAAGTGCACGCTTGGCCTATTGTCGAGAGTTTGTCGCCGTCGAGTTTCCATGTGCCCTGATAGTCGGTAGTATATTCGAGGATGATGGTATTGGTGATGCCATACTCGTTGAGAGTGAGGTCGTAATAGATTTCGAATGACCCTGATTCTTGCTCGGTATGGTCGGCATGAAACTCATCGATGTTTTCATGTAGATAGGTCATATAGGCGGTTGGAATATGTTGTGTAGAGTCTGCCTGTACGTTTTCTGAATAACTGGACGAATAACTCCACTTGCCTATGAGTTTGTTTTCTGTGGCTGACTGTCCGCAAGAGATAACGAGCAGTGCGACCAGTAATATATATGTAAACGATTTCATAATTGTGGTATATGGGTCTTATTCGAGTGCAAAGATAAGAAAAATTTAAGAATTAAAAAATATAAAAAAAGAAAAATGCAAGAAATTATACATTATGCATTGCGAATTATGCATTTTTCCTTAACTTTGCAGCCGTTTTCAAGATGAAACGTTCGTTTTACATATTATTGATAGTATGTGGCGTGTGTAGCATGTCGGTAGTATCGTGTCGATTCGGCTCTAATGGGTCGGATGAGGATGTTGCGACCGATTCTATAGCGGTCGATTCCTTAGGATTGGAAGAGTTGGATTTGTTTGAAGAGGAGGTTATACCTAAAGCGGCTGATGAGGTATTCGACGATTTCCTGTTCACCTACGTTTCGAATGCTTCGTTCAGGAAGCAGCGTACCAAGGGGACGGAGTCGCTCGATATGGGCGATGATGCTGCTGCTGTGATGATTTACGAACGTGACAACGATCTCGCCCTGCAGAAAGATACAACGTTGCAGCAGGTGGTTTTAGAGAGGATTGACTGGGATACAAACACCATCCGTCATTATCAGTTCAACAAGAATCAAGGTCAATGGTTTCTTTCGTCTGAGGAGGATGCCGACATATCTGATGTGCCGAATGCCAGTTTTTTGGTGTTCTTGCGTGACTTCCTCACCGACTCGCTCTATCGTCACGAATCGATTGACCTGCCTTTGCTGATGAAGTATTATTCCGAAGAGGACGAGGGTATAGTGGAAACTGAATTGTCGTTTGAGGAGTGGAACGAAATCTATCAAGACCTGCCCCGATTGGACGATTATATGTATAATGTAGATTACGGACAGTCGCTCATCAGTAGCAACCGCAAGTCGCTCCTGCTGAAAGGAATGAGTAATGGATTGTCTATGAAGTTCCATTTCGGATTCTCTGACGGACAATGGCGACTGATTGAAGTGGAATAATAAGGATGTATAGACGTATTAAGAATACATTTGGGATTGAGGCTCAGGCAGATAAGGTGCTGGAGTATCGCACAGAGGCTGAGTTGCGCACCTTCGTATCTGCGTTGGCGGGCGAATCACTGCTGCATGTGGGTGCAGGCAGCAATCTGCTCTTTACTCGCGACTTCAAGGGTACGGTGCTGCATAGTGGCATCCGTTATGTGATGCCTGTGCATGAAGACGCTGAGCATGTGTGGGTGAAAGCTGGAGCAGCTATCGTGTGGGACGATCTTGTTGCTTATACCATCGCTCGTGGGTGGAGTGGGGCAGAGAACCTCTCGTTGATACCAGGTGAGGTAGGAGCAAGTGCGGTGCAGAACATTGGTGCTTACGGTGTAGAGGTGAAGGATTTGATTGAGTGGGTCGACTGCATCAGTCTCATTGATGGGACTCCGCGTCGATTCGCAGTAGGAGAGTGCCAATATGGCTATCGTACCAGCATTTTCAAGACCGACCTCAAGGGCCAGTATGCTGTGACTTATGTCACCTATCGGCTTGACAAGCAGTTTGTGCCTCATCTTGAATACGGAAACCTCCGTAGTGAGTTGGGCGACAAGGCAGAATTGACTCCTGCTGATGTGCGTCGAGCTATCATCGACATCCGCCGTGCAAAGTTGCCCGACCCAAAGGAATTGGGTAATGCAGGTTCGTTCTTTATGAATCCTGTGGTGAGTCGACAGAAATTCGATGACCTGCATGCGCTCTATCCCCAAATGCCGCATTATGAGGTGGAACATGGTGTGAAGATACCAGCCGGATGGCTCATCGAGCAATGTGGATGGAAGGGCCGCTCCCTTGGAGCAGCAGGTGTGTATGAAAAGCAGGCGCTCATTCTTGTTAATCTCGGCGGAGCTACAGGAGCCGACATCCTGCGACTGTGTCACACCATTCAGCACGATGTGGCAGAACGATTCGACATCCTCATCCAACCAGAAGTGAATGTGTTATGAAACTCACAATATTAGGAAGCGGAACCAGTAACGGAGTGCCTCAGATAGGGTGCAACTGTACCACCTGTCGCAGCACAGATCCACGCGACAAGCGGTTACGTTGTTCTGCGCTCATCGAGCACGAAGGGACCACTATTCTTATCGATTGCGGCCCCGATTTCCGTCAGCAGATGCTGGCGTTGCCTCAGTTTCCCAAGATTGACGCCATTTTCCTTACCCACGAGCATTACGATCATGTGGGCGGCATCGATGACATCCGTCCGGGAATCCTTTTTGGCGATGTGGAGATTTATGCAGAAGACCTCGTTGCCGAACATCTTATGGAACGCATTCCGTATTGTTTCACACCACCAGAGCGACGTTATCCAGGTGTGCCTGCCATCACACTCGAACATATGGAACCCCATACGGCTGTGCAGATAGGAACCCTCTCCGTGATGCCCCTTAGGGTGATGCATGGTAAGTTGCCCATCGTGGGATTCCGTATCGGAGGCCTTGCTTATATTACTGATATGAAGACTATGCCCGATGAAGAATGGGCATACCTGCAAGAGGTCGATACGCTCATTATCAATGCGCTCCATTACAGACCTCATCCTGCTCATCAGACGGTTCGTGAAGCTATTGCATTCGCACAGCGAGTAGGGGCGCGACAAACATACTTCGTTCACATGAGTCATTTCGTACTGCCCCACGCTGAGGCCGAGCAGATGCTTCCTCTCAACATCCATTATGCCTACGATGGATTGACAATTGACATACCAGCATAACAAAAGCGCTCACTCAATCAAAGTGGGCGCTTTTCTTGTCCGCTAACGTCTAGCGTTTATAGCCTAAAACCTCATCTCACCAATACCTTCTTTCCATCGACGATATTGATACCACGTTGCAGGTTCTGCTGACGCTGACCAGAGAGGTTGTAGATCTGGCGGTTGGTTGCTTCATCGTTCTCAATACCATTGATGGCGGTGTCTGGTCCGATAATCTCGAGTTTGTCGATATTGCACTGAGCACCTGTGATGGTGATGCGGATGATGTTACTTCCTGCTGCGAGTGAACGCTGGAATGTTCCCTCTACTTCTTTGTAGGTACTGCTGCTCGTCTTTGGTACTGTGACGCTTGCAAGCGTGTAGGCTGTGGTACCTCTCACCATACTAATGGTGAACTTTGAGCCTTCGACTGCTGAACCAACGGTGGCTTTGAAAGAGAACTTAGCTGTTTCTGCCACATTGACGCTGTAGTCCATCCACTCTTTCTCGGCTGTCTTGCCTACGACATAGCCTTTGTTACCCGAAAGAATGTCGATACCTTCGTTATCGAGACGGTATTTATAACCACCTTCATCTTTTTCGTCTGAGTCGTGGAAAGTGAGTCCTTCTCCTCCCTTATCGAAGTCTTCTGCTTCGATGATGCCAGGCACGTTCATTTCCTTGAACGGAACTCGCTTGCTCTTAGCTGTCACAGTGGCAGTTGCCTCTTTCGATTCCTTTCCTGCTTCATCTACAGCAATCGCAGAAATGATGTGTGAACCTCTGTATTCAGGATAGAACTCAATATCGTAAGGAGCTTCCGTACAGGTCTGAATCAATTCTCCGTTGTCGTAAACACGTACAGCTGCGATGGTTCCGTCAGTATAGGTCGTTGTGACTCTCACGGTAACTTTGTTGCCTACAGTAGTGCTGGTAGGTGAGACGCGCACGGTGACTTTCATATTTTCGTTGATGTCAACGCGGCTGAAGGCTATTTTGTCGATATGGCATTGTCCGCCTGTGATATTGAGACGAATCTTCTGCTTACCAGTCTTGAGCGGAACGAGCATACGTCCGTGAACGGTGGTGAATGTATCCCAGTCGCCGAGTTCGTAGCAAGGAACAGGGATGACATTCGTAAGGTCAGTCTGCATGTCATAGTTGCTGAGTGCCAACTGGAACGATGCATTGAAGGCTCCAGCCGATACGATGGCGTCGAAGTTATAGTAGCCCTCCTCGGTAACGTTGACGGTGTATTCCATCCATTCGCCTGCAACGGTGTGACCTACGACGTATGCCGTATCGACCTTTAGCAAGTCAATACCTCCGCCGTTGGTACGATATGTGCGAACACCATCGTTGCGGGTATCTGAATCGTGATAGGTAAGTCCGTCTGCACCAATATCAAAGTCCTCAGCTTCGATGACACCAGGCAGTTCCATATCTTTATTATAAGGAGAGCGTGTATTGCTGAGTGTGTTGAAGCTTGCCAGACGCTCGTAGGTGCAGCTGTCTGTCGTGGTGACAATCGCCTTGAGGTCGTATGTGCCCTGAGTGGTTGGCTTATAGTATGCCACGTATGGCTCCTCGTACATCGTAGCGTAGAGCTTGTTCTTTACGTAGAGATCAACGTGGTCAACCGTCTTGGTACGCATCTGCAGACGAACGGTAATTGGAATAGAGTCGTTGCGGGCTACATTCCAACCTGCTGCCTTCACATAAAGTGATGCTTCCTTCTTCATGCCTGGGTACGGACTCTTGGCATTCTTGGCCTTGTCGGTTTTCATATACTCACGCAGCCAAGTCATTGCAGGACGGTCCTTACCGTCGCGGATGATGCCAGAGTTACCATCGGTAGTCCATGTGGCACCATAGATATATCCCCAAAGGGTGATACCGGCACAATAGTCGGCTTCCCACATCACGGGGATGAGGTTCTTGTATTGTGTCAGCTGCTTGTTGTCGTCTGTAGTACCGACATCAAATTCAGTACTGTACATAGGCATCTTCAGCGCATTCTGAATCTTTGCCATCACGCTCTTGAAATTCGACAGGCTGATGTCGGTCACATCGTGCGACTGACAACCGTAAGCATCAATAGGTGCGCCTGCATTACGCAAAGTCTGAACCAGTTTGATATAGTTGTCGGTATCCCACTGGAAGGTGTTATAGTCGTTGTAGATGAGGATGGCATCTGGCCAGCGCTCGTATGCCAGCTCAAAAGCCTTGATGAGCCAGTCGTAGCCAGTCACACCTTCACCTCCTAATGACTCTTTCATCATCGGGTTACCTTGTTGGTGCATACCTACAGCCTCGTTGACTACGTCAATCATATCAAGTTTCGGGTATTTCTTCTTGATGGCATCGAGCCACTTGATGATAGCTTGGTAACGCTCTGAAGGGGAGAGGTTTGGCAGCCAGTTAGGATACTGTGCACCCCAGATGAGCGCATGGAACTTGAAGGGGAAGTTGTGCTGTTTGGCGTAATTGACAGCGTTGTCGCACCCCCAGTTGAAACTGCCGCGGGTTCCTTCGACCGATCCCCACTTCGATTCGTTTTCGCAAGTGATTTGGTTCCAAAGGGTGTAGTACTTCTCGTTGCCGTAGTCCACGTTGTAACGTGTTGTGATGTTTCCTAAAAACTTATCAGGGTTAGATGACAGCTGTGCTTGAGCTGTCACAGAGACGAGGGTAAGTAGCAGACCACTCATCATGATTCGGATAGGTAATAATCGTTTCATATTTTATCGTTTTGTTAGCAAATATGCATTTATGCGTTGCAAAGATACGAAAAAGTTTAGAGTTTAGCGTTTAGAGTTTAGCGTTTTTTTTATTTTTTAACAAAAATACTCTACCATAACCCAAAGACTGTGGGTTTATTATCATGAAGAACGAATTTGTGTAAGTGCCGACACTTTCTGTCATGAATAGGCATTTTTCGAGAGAATTGAAGAATATGTGAAACTAAATACCTAAAAAAATCCTCCGTATCACAATGGTATATGAGTTTTTTTCGTATCTTCGCAGCAAATTTTATAAAACATGAAGAAGTTTTCTATTGTCATAACAATCATGATGCTGACTCTAATGGGTTGGGCACAAGGATTTCGCAATCCAGTACTTCCCGGATTTCATGCTGACCCTTCTGTTTGTCGTGCTGGCGACGACTTCTATCTGGTGAACAGCACCTTCCAGTATTATCCTGGCGTGCCAGTATTCCATAGTAAGGACCTGATTCATTGGGAGCAGGTGGGTGCCTGTCTCACCCGCGAGTCGCAGGTCAGGATTGAGAACATGTATGAGCAAAGCGGCATCTATGCCCCCACTATCCGCTACCACGAGGGCCGCTTCTATATGGTGACGACGGTCTATCCCTCGCGCCGTCATTTCTATGTCTATACGGATGACCCCAACGGCGAATGGAGTGACCCTATCTATATCGACTTCTGTGTAGGCAGTTGCGACCCAACGCTATACTTCGAGGATGATAAGTGCTACTTCTTATGGAAAGAAGGCGATATCAAGATTTGCGAGATTGACGTGAAGACCGGCAAGCAACTTGGCGAGATACATCATCTGGGCACAGGTCTTGGCGGGCGTTATCCAGAGGGGCCGCACATCTATAAGAAGGACGGCTATTATTATCTGATGCTGGCAGAGGGCGGCACGGAGCACGGACACCATGTGAACATCCTGCGCAGCAAAAGCCTGTTTGGTCCCTATGAACCCAATTCTGCCAATCCCATCCTCTCGCATTTCAGTATGAAGATGCAGAACAGCAACATTCAGGGCTTGGGTCATGCCGACCTCGTGCAGGCTCCTGACGGCTCGTGGTGGATAATTTGCCTTGGCTATCGCACCCACGGCTATCTGCAGCATGTGATGGGACGTGAGACGTTCCTCGCTCCAGTTGTGTGGGATGAAGGCGGATGGCCTGTGGTTAATAATGACGGAACGCTTCAGATAAATATGCAATGCAAGACGTTACCGCAAGTGCCGATGCCCGTGGAGCCAACTAAAGATGAGTTTGATGGCGATAAGCTGTCACTCTATTGGAGTCACCTGAACATGCCGCAAAGGGAGAACTATTCGCTGACAGCCCGTAAGGGATGGCTCCGCATGAAGACCTCTACCATCACACTTGACGAAATAGGTAACCCAACCTTTATAGGTCATCGCCAGTCGGAAGCGAACTTCACAGCCACCACCAAGGTAGATGTGTCAGGATTGAAGGACGGCGGTGTGGCAGGTATTACTGCCTATGCAGCCCACCATAATCATTACGACGTGCAGGTGGCGATGCGTGACGGCAAACATTATGTTCAGGCCAAGATCCGCATTGGTGAGATGGAACATATCGAAAAAGAGATACCACTGTACGAGAACATCGTCTATCTGCGCATTACTGCCGATCCTCAGTTCTATTACCTATATTATTCTACGGATAACGAGCACTTCACCCATCTTGCCCGTCAGGACTATCGTTATCTGAGCACAGAGACCATCGGCGGCTTCTGTGGTGTGCATATCGGCATCTTTGCCCACACCCTTTCTAAGACCATCAGCCACGCCGATTTCGACTGGACAGATTTCAAGTTCACATACCCCGCTAACCCTTAACCCTGCAATAGGTTGAATTAACGTTGAATTTACCCTGCAAACGTTGTGAATTCTGCGTAAATTCTCCTTGAATTTAGGCTCCAAACTTGCTTGGCTCCTATCCTGCCCACGCCCCTTTCCAACCTACTCCAAGGAAACGGCCGATCCACAAGAACTAAGCCGCTTGTCTCTTTCTAATGGAGTTGGCATCAGCACCCCCTCTACATGTATAGAGGCAGGAGACAGGGGGACAGGGGGACAAGGGGACAAGCTTTTTCTGCGGTACCCCCCTCCCTGTCTCTTCTTTTTCATCTTGAAACGCTATACTAATCTTTATAGAATTGACTTAATTATTAACTATTAGTGTTGTATATTATATTACATATATGTATTAATATATTATTTGTATATATAATATAAATAGTAAATATTA
>JAGAAL010000021.1 GCA_017615245.1 Bacteroidaceae bacterium | reverse complement strand
GGCGACAAGGTGAAGGGTAAAGTAGTCGTTATGGCTGACTACGGTGCATTTATCGAAATTGCTCCAGGTGTAGAAGGACTGATTCACGTATCAGAAATGAGCTGGAGCGCACACCTCCACAGCGCACAGGATTTCATGAAGGTGGGCGACGAAGTAGAAGCAGTTATCCTCACACTCGACCGCGACGAGCGCAAGATGTCACTTGGTATCAAGCAGCTTAAGCCAGATCCATGGGAGAAGATTGAAGAGAAGTATCCTGTTGGTTCTAACCACACAGCAAAGGTTCGCAACTTCACTAACTTCGGCGTATTCGTAGAAATCGAAGAAGGTGTTGACGGACTTATCCACATCTCAGATCTCTCTTGGACAAAGAAGATCAAGCACCCATCAGAGTTCACACAGATTGGTGCAGAAATCGAAGTACAAGTTCTTGACATCGACAAGGAGAATCGTCGTCTGAGCCTTGGACACAAGCAAATCGAGGAGAATCCTTGGGACAATTTCGAGACTATCTTCACACAAGATTCTGTTCACGAAGGTAAGATTATCGAAATCCTTGACAAGGGTGCAGTTATCAGCCTTGAACATGGTGTAGAAGGATTTGCAACTCCTAAGCACCTTGTGAAGGAAGACGGTAGCCAGGCTCAACTTGGCGAGACCCTCGAATTCAAGGTTATCGAGTTCAACAAAGATGCTAAGCGTATTATTCTTTCACACAGCCGCATCTTCGAAGATGTACAGCGTGCTGAGGCTAAGGCAGCAAAGAAAGAAGCTGCTGCAGCAAAGAAAGCAACAAAGGCAAAGAAAGAAGAAGCTCCTGCTATCCAGAACAAAGCAGCCAGCACAACACTTGGCGACATCGATGCACTTGCAGCATTGAAAGCTGAAATGACAAAGGAATAATTGTTCCTATATATAATAAATAAGGTGTACAATTTTGATGTGCACCTTATTTTTTTATAATCAACTCACGTTGTCACCTGACAATCGAAAAATGGCCCAAAAACTGTTAAAACTGACCTTGTAACAAAAAAAGTTTGAAAAAAGTACGCAAAAAATTTGCAAGATTAAAAAACTAATCGTAATTTTGCCACGAAAAGTAAAAATGCGCTGCGTATGAATAAAAAAATACTCATATTATTTGCTCTCATAATGCTGCTTGCTTCGAGCCAATCAGCAAATGCTCAAGATGTGCAAAAAGCACCGATTGAGAAAACGCAGATTGAGGTTGATCAACAAGCAGTATCAATCATTGTCAACGAATCAGCAATACATATCAAGAACGCAGAAAAACAAGTACTTGAGATTTATAATCTGGCTGGTGTCAAAGTCAGTTCCATTAAAATCGATAGTGCTGATAAAGTGATAGAACTCGCCAATCTGCCTAAAGGTTGCTATATCCTGAAAGTTGGCAAGACTGTTAGAAAGTGTTATTTGAAATAACACACCTAACAATGTTTGAGGCTCTTGTTAGTGATACAAGAACTAAAGCTTTTAAACCTCTGCTTTGAAAAAAAGCAAACCCCTTAGATGATCTCTACGCTAGGCAACGATGAGTAAGTATAACGAAGAAGAGACATTAATTCGATTGCAAGACCCAAAAACTCAGACAAGGGCATTCGAAGAAATTGTCAATCATTACAGTCAACCCCTCTACTGGCAAATACGCCGATTAGTCGTTGAGCATGAGGATGCGGATGACGTTCTTCAGAATACATTCATTAAAGCGTGGACAAACATATCTTCCTTCAGAGGAGAATCCAAACTCTCTACATGGCTATATAAGATTGCATACAATGAGAGTTTAACTTTCCTAAACCATAAACGAGAACAGTTGTCGATTGACGACCTCAACTCAATGACAATGGAATCTCTCGAAAGCGATCCTTATTTTGATGGTGACGAAACCCAACTGATGCTCCAAGAAGCAATTAATACGCTTCCAGATAAACAGAAAGCAGTATTTAACATGAAATACTTTGAAGAGATGAAATATGAGGAGATGTCACAAATTACAGGAACAAGCGTTGGTGCACTCAAAGCATCATTCCATTTGGCGGTAAAAAAAATTGAAGAATATTTTAATAACAGAGATTAAACCTTTCTGATTGTTTTTAGTCATATAGGTGAAAATAAGTATCTCAAGCTATGAAAGGAGAAAAACATATTATTGACAGATGCGGTAGAAAAACCCCATTCACCGTACCAGAGGGCTATTTTGATAACCTGACGGCTAGGGTTATGGAGAATATACCAGCAAACGAAACGAAAATCATTAGCATAGCTCCAAAGAGAAGGAGCCACTGGATGCAATGGTCGGGTTTGGTTGCAGCATGCATGGTTGGCGCAATAGTATGCGTTAATGTGTTCAATAAATCGAACCACGACGACAACTCTCAGTTAATGAGCAAGATGAATACTGTTGAGACGTCTTATGAAGAAACTTATCAGGAAGATGCGCTCAACTATGCGATGGTAGATTATAACGATGTGTATAACTACCTTTCTGGAACAGGTTATTAATTGAAAGATTGATGACATGAGACGTATCTTTGCTTTCATCATCTGCCTGTGCACACTTACTGCAAGTTATGCTCAGCAAAATGGACAGAGGAACCAAAACCAGAATCAAAAGCAGTTTTTCTCACCTGAGGCTTTTAACCAAGGGCTGGAAGAATTTGTGAAAAAGGAGGCTGGATTGAACGATGAGGAGTGTAAGAAATTCTTTCCTCTAATGCATGAGATGATGAACAAGCAAAGAGAAGTCAACGGAAAGATGCAGCAGATTATGGCGAAGGGATTTAATGCAAAGACCGAAGCCGACTATGAGCAGATTATCACCAGGTCGATTAATCTTGAGGTTGAGAGTAGAAGGATTGAACAAACATATTACAAGAAGTTCCATGACATTCTTTCTTGGAAACAGATTTTCAAAGTTAGGATGGCTCTTTCGAGATATAATATGGAAGCGTTGAGACGATTTGCTCCTTCTTTCCAACAAAACAACCAAAGAGGTGGTTGGCAAGGAATACCAAACAGCGGAAATATGAACAGAGGGCAGTTCCCTCAGTTCGGGCAATTCCCGCAGTTTGGACAGCCGCAGAATCAGAACAGACGATAAGTGAAGAAAAAGAAGAAGGGATGCAAGTTTTTGATCTCGCGGTTAGGAATAATTGAATATTGAATAAGGATAAATATTAATAAGTAGTAAACTTTTTTATAATTGTTGTTTTTTTGGGTGGACGTACATGTGAATGTGCGTTCATTTTTTGTTTAAATCATTTTTCTGGTTGTTTTATTGTTTTTTCGGATGATTTGTATTGTGATTTAAAATATTATTCGTAATTTTGCATTGCTTTCGATAATCAATATAAAGCATATTGCACATGAGAAGACTTTTTGCAGGTTTCGTTTTAATGGCTCTGTTGACTGTCGGTTGCGACAGATCTGGAGGGATGGATGCCTTATATGAATTGAACGGATTGGTGGATGCCAATCCGGATAGTGTGTTGGGGGTGTTGAAGGAGATGAAGCCGGCAATGACGGAAAATGACGTACAGAATGAGGCAAGAGCTTTCTATGGTTTGTTATTAGTGAAAGCTGCAGACAAGGCTCACAAACTAGGGAAAGGACTCTGGAAGGATTCGCTTGGAATTGATTCACTTGATATTGATTCGTTGATCAACGGAACAGTATCATATTATGAACAGCATACAGGAAGCGGGCATTTAGCAGAAGCATATTACTATGCAGGGAGAATGAACGCGGAATTGTGGAATGGCGAGAAAGCCCTACTCTATTACCATAAGGCGTTAGTGAAGGATAGTGTGCATGTGTCGAATCGTTTGCGTAGCAGGATATATGCGCAGATGGGGGTTCTGTATTTACGGAACGGACTATTTGCAGATGCGACGCAGATGGGTGAATTAGCATATTTCTATTGCCAACAGGATAGTGACACATTGGGTATGCGGATTTGTGCTGAGACGATTGAAGATATTCGTGGCATGGCTTCGGAGAAGGATTCAAGTGTGAATCAGGATCAGAAACAGTTGGTTGCAATGAAGGTGCTGCGAATGAACGAGCAGTTGAAGAGCGACTTGCTGAACAACCGGAATGCTGAGCTGCAGGCAGAGAACCAAAAGCGTAAGACAGTGATGTGGCTGATTGTAGGCTGTGTATTAGTGTTGGCTGGAGTTGCAGCCTGGTTGGTTCGTCGCCAGATGGTTGAGAAGAAGAAATTGTATGAGGAAATGGGAATGGCGAATGCGACAAAACGTGAGTTCTACGATGCACAGATTGATGAACTATTACAGAAACACGAAGCTAACAATGTACCACTGAAACCAAAGGAGTGGACAGAGATTGAAAACAAGTTGCAGATATCGTTCCCTGATTTTCATAAAAAGCTGTTCACTTCCTACCAGTTCTCTGAGCAGGAGTATCGTATTTGCATGCTAATTAAGATGGGCGTTTCACCATCATTGATGTCGACCCTTCTAGCGACGAGCAAGAGTAATGTGTCGCAAGTTCGCCAGCGCATGCAGCACAAGGTGTTCAATGGTCGCGGTTCGGCAAAGGATTGGGACCGTTATATCTTATCGTTATAACGAATCCGATTTGTTATCCATGAGAAGCATGGGAACAAAGAAACGAAGAAACAATGAAAACAAAGGACATCATATTCACGGAGGAGGAAATAAAGGAAGATATGCGGTACTTGCAACTGCTATCGCAAACCTACCCTACTATTGCTGATGCGTGCACGGAGATTATCAATCTGGAGGCGATACTGAACCTACCGAAGCCGACGGAGCACTTCATCAGCGACCCACATGGAGAAAGCGATGCGTTCAACCACGTACTACGTAATGCATCGGGATATGTGAAGCGGAAGGTGAAGGAGATTCTGGGCGACTCGCTGACGAAACGTGAGAGCAAGGAACTGTGTACGCTGATCTATTACCCCAAGCAGAAGCTGCAGCTGATTAAGGCTAAGGCACATGGGAGAGACCTGACGGACTTCTACCTGACAACGCTGCACCAACTGATACTCGTGTGCCGTGAGGTGTCGAGCAAGTACACGCGATCGAAGATACGCAAGGCACTGCCGGCGCAATTCGACTACATTATTGAAGAGCTCCTGCACGAGTCGCCGACAAGCCAGAGTGATAAAAAGTATGAGTACTACAGCAAAATCGTGGAGACGATTATCGAAACTGACCGCGCCGATGCATTCATCATAGAGCTGTGCCGACTGATTCAACGTCTGGCGATTGACCGCCTACATCTGCTTGGTGACATTTTCGATCGCGGCCCGGGTGCCCATCTCATCATGGACACGCTGATAAACTACCACCACTTCGACATTGTGTGGGGAAACCACGACATCGATTGGTTCGGTGCTGCCGCCGGCAATCGCGCCTGCATCTGCAATGTGCTGCGGATGACACTTCGATACGGAAATCTCAGCACGTTGGAGGATGGCTACGGCATCAACCTGTTGCCGCTCGCCACCTTCGCTATGTACACCTACAAGGATGACCCTTGCGAGCAGTTCAAAGTTGTGAACCTGCGCGAGCAGCCACAAGAAGACCAGCAGACGCAAAGGCTCATGGCACTGATGCATAAGGCCATTACCATCATTCAGTTCAAGGAAGAGGCGCGCATCATCAACCGCCGCCCCGAATTTGAGATGCAGGAGCGCAACCTGCTCCATCTGATTAACAAGAAGGAAGGTACCATCACGCTCGGGGGAAAGACCTATCCACTGCTCGACACCAACCTGCCGACCATCGACCCGTCCGACCCTTATGCACTTAGCAAGGACGAGCAGGAGCTGATGGATCGACTTGTGCATTCGTTCTCTGCCAGCGATAAGCTGCGCAGTCACATCAATTGCCTGCTGTCGCATGGCGCCATGTATGCCATCTCGAATTCCAACCTCATGTTCCACGCATCCGTACCCCTCAACAAGGACGGGTCGCTAAAGGAGGTAGAGATTCAGGGTAAGACGTACAAGGGCATTGAACTGATGAAAAAGACGGGCCGACTGGTACTTGCCGCGTTTAACAACGACGTGAAGGGTGACAAGAAGCAGTTTGCCATCGACTTCCTTTGGTATCTGTGGTGCGGCAAGAACAGTCCTCTGTTTGACAAGGACCGCATGACCACTTTCGAGCGCTATTTCATTGCCGACGAGTCGACTTACACCGAGAAGAAAGGATACTATTATAAGTACAGCGACAACGAAGAGGTGATGGACATGATACTCGACAACTTCCATGTCGAAGGTACTCACCGCCACATCATCAATGGCCACGTGCCCGTCCGAACCCTCAAGGGCGAGACTCCTATCAAGGCTAACGGCAAACACTTGGTCATCGACGGCGGTTTCTCGAAAGCCTACCAACCAAAGACTGGCATCGCCGGCTACACGCTCACTTTCCACTCACGCGGTCTGGAGCTTGTCCAGCACCAGCCGTTCGTCTCAGCCGAAGAAGCCATCCGTCGGGGTGAAGACATCCGTAGCGCCACGCAGATTGTTGAGATGAGCCAGAACCGCATGTACGTAAAGGATACAGATAAAGGAAAGCTGCTGCAGAAGAACGTTGAGGACTTGAAGAAGCTCCTCTTTGCCTACCGCAACGGCTGGATAAAAGAAAGACAGTAATCCAATAACTCCTATAAGCCCACTACTCCCATGACCTACAACGAAGCAGTCACAACCCTCAATACGCTGACCGACGAGTTTATCGCCCGCATCGGTGGACAGCTCACCAGCGAAAACATGAACCAATTGTCGATAGACGAACATTGTCTTCTCGCCTACCGCTACCTCCGCGATGAGGTGATGGACGGCGGATTCATCCAACTCATCCAGAACGGCTACGGCCCCTACGTATTGCTCGGCCCGTTTCCAATGATTTTGAAGAAGGAGTGGGGCATGAAACAGTTCGGCCAGTTCCTCTTCGACGTAGCCCGGGAGTACAAAAAACACCGCGAGGAGTTGGAGGCGGACAAGAGCGATGATGACTTTATGGCACAATACGAACAATACGAGACCCTCAACGACTACGGCGACGACTACCTCGATGACTACGAGGAAGTGGTGACGCCACAGATTGTCGAGCACTATCAATCTATAACCACAAAATAATCCATCAGCATGAAAAAAACAATCCTCCTCATGGTCCTGCTCTGCATCTGCACAGCATCATGGAGCCGCATCGTGACCGACAGCATCAAAAGCAAAGTGCTCAATGCTACCGTCAAAATCAACATCTATTTGCCAAGCGAGTTCGACCAGAAACCACAGAAACAATACCCTGTACTATACCTGCTTCATGGTCTGACTGACACCTACCGAGCATGGAACGACAAGGGACATCTGAACCGTGTAGCAGACGAAATGATTGCCAACGGCGACGTTCAGCCTATGGTTATCGTTATGCCGAATGCCGGAGGTCCTAACACCCGGGTGGACTGGAACGGATACTTCAACATGGAGGGTTGGGCATACGAAGACTTCTTCTTTAAGGAATTGATGCCTACCATCGAAAAGAAATACAGAATCATCGGCGATAAAGCTAACCGTGCCGTGAGCGGTCTCTCAATGGGAGGCGGCGGATGTACGGTCTATGCGCAGCGTCATCCCGACCTGTTCTCATCATGCTATGCCATGAGTGCATGGCTCACCTCCCAAGATACGCAAGTAAACCCCAACGACCACCAGACAGCTGTCTCGAAAGCCGTACACGACCTCTCCGCCATCGATTTCGTCAAAAATGCATCAGCCGAGGTGGTGGATAAGCTGAAAACTATTCGGTGGTTTGTAGATATAGGCGACGACGACTTCCTACTCGACCAAGACACTGAATTCCATCGTATGATGCGTAGCAAACGAATCGCCTGCGAACTTCGGGTACGCAATGGAGGACATACATGGGAATACTGGACATCGGCCCTACGCACCAGCCTTCCCTTTGCGGCCCAGAGCTTTAAAAAAGAGTAATTATTATATGGCAAAGACAAATAACAAACCACAGCGTATCAACATAAAGAACAAGCGAGCCTCGTTTGACTACGAGTTCATCGACGTCTTCACCGCCGGCATCGTCCTCACTGGCACGGAAATCAAATCCATTCGTATGGGGAAGGCCAGCCTGGTCGACAGTTACTGCTATTTCGTCCACGGCGAACTATGGGTGAAGAACATGAACATCTCAACCTACCTGCAAGGCTCGTACAACAACCATGCCGAACGGCGCGAGCGTAAGCTGTTGCTCAACCGCAAGGAACTACACAACCTCGAGGCAGAGTCGAAAAACCCGGGTTTCACCATCGTCCCCACCCGACTGTTCATCAACGAGAAGGGATTCGCCAAACTCGATGTCGCACTTGCTAAGGGAAAGAAGACCTTCGACAAGCGACAGACTTTGAAGGAGAAGGAAGACCGCCGAGAGATGGACCGCGCGATGAAGCACTAAGTCCTTTTAGTTCTATAAGACACACAAGTACTATTAGTCATCAGACCACTTACCCCATGACCCTACACAAAGCCATACAGCAGAACATACTCATCCTTGACGGTGCAATGGGCACGATGCTCCAACGCCAAGGATTCAAAGGAAACTTCGACCAACTTAATCTCACGCATCCAGAGGTTGTCCGCGAGGTGCATCGCTTGTATCTCGAGGCTGGTGCCGATATCCTATCGACCAACACGTTCTCCTCGCAGCGTGTCTCGCAAGCCGAATATCACTGCGACGACAAGATACGCGAGCTGAACATGGCGGGCGTACGCCTGGCACGTGAGCTTGCCGACGAATATACCCGACGCAATCCGTCGAAGCCTCGATTCGTAGCCGGCAGCGTAGGCCCGACCAACCGCACTTGTTCGATGAGTCCCGACGTCGACGACCCCGCTCGGCGCGACATCACCTTCGACCAACTTGCCGATGCTTACACCGAGCAGATGACGGCAATGATCGAGGCGGGTGTCGATGCCCTGCTCATTGAGACGGTGTTCGATACGCTCAACGCCAAGGCCGCGCTTTATGCCGCCGAGGATGCTATGGCACGTGTCGGTCGTCACGTGGAAGTGATGGTGTCAATGACCGTGTCTGACAAGGCAGGCCGTACGCTATCGGGACAGACCATCGAGGCGTTCCTCGCCTCCATCGCCCATGCCGACATCTTCAGCGTGGGCCTCAATTGCTCGTTCGGCGCCAAGGAGCTGAAACCATTCCTCCGCGAACTGTCATCGAAGGCACCGTACTATATCAGCTGTCACCCCAACGCCGGCCTGCCCAACGCCATGGGCACCTACGACCAGACTCCGCGCGAATTTGCTGAGCAGGTTATGGAGTTTGTAGGCGAAGGGCTGGTAAACATTGTCGGTGGCTGCTGCGGCACCACGCCCGATTTCATCGCATGTCTGAGCCAACAACTTTCCCTCACCTCTTCACTGGGAGAGGGTACCATGAAACGTTCCCTCCCGCAAAAGGGAGAGCAGGAAGAGGCTACGGCCTTTACGCTTGCCGGTCTCGAGCCGTTACGTCTCACCCCCGAAGTCCGCTTCATCAACATCGGCGAGCGCTGCAACGTGGCAGGTTCGCGCAAATTCCTCCGTCTTATTAACGAGAAGCAGTACGACGAGGCTCTGCAGATTGCACGCAAGCAGGTGGAGGATGGTGCTATGGTGCTCGACATCAATATGGACGACGGTCTGCTCGATGCCGAAGCCGAGATGGCGCACTTCGTCAACCTCATCATGTCAGACCCCGACATCGCCCGCATACCACTCATGATCGACTCCAGCGACTGGCGCGTCATCCGTGCCGGACTGAAGCGCATCCAGGGCAAGAGCATTGTCAATTCTCTCTCGCTGAAAGAAGGTGAGGCGGCATTCCTCGACAAAGCGCGCGAAGTGAAACGCTTAGGTGCAGCACTCGTCGTCATGGCTTTCGACGAAGACGGACAGGCCACCACCTACGAGCGTAAGATACAGGTGTGCCAACGTGCTTACGACCTGCTGCTCTCCATCGGATTCCCGCCCACCGATATCATATTCGACCCCTGTGTCCTCGCTGTCGGAACAGGTATCGCCGAGCACGCCGATTATGCCCTCGACTTTATCCGCGCAACGGAGTGGATCAAGCAAAACCTTCCCCACGCTCACGTCAGCGGCGGCGTCAGCAACCTCTCATTCGCCTTCCGCGGCAACAACCCACTGCGCGAAGCCATGCACGCCGACTTCCTTTTCCACAACATACAGCGAGGCATGGACATGGCCATCGTCAATCCGGCATCGCGGGTGACCTATGCCGACATCCCTGCCCCACTGCTCACGGCCATCGACGACCTTCTGCTCAACCGATGCCCCGACGCCACCGAGCGACTCATCAAAGTTGCATCCCAACCCTCACCACAAGTGAAAGGCGAAAGCCAATCACTCACCATCGAGGGAGAAACCGAAGGGGCTACTCCTTCGCTATCCACCCTCATCGAGCGAGGGCTGACGGAGAACCTCGAGGCAGCCGTCCTCGACGAACTCCAGCGCCAAGGCTCCGCCGTCAGCGTCATCGAAGGACCGCTGATGGATGCCATGAACCGTGTGGGCGAACGATTCGGCCAGGGCAAGATGTTCCTGCCGCAAGTCGTCAAGACTGCACGCACCATGAAGCAAGCCGTGGAAATCCTCAAACCATACATAGACAAGGAGAGCCATACTGAGGGCGAATCCAAGACGAAGCAACACGTCGTGCTCCTCGCCACCGTCCGCGGCGACGTACACGACATCGGCAAGAACATCGTCGGCGTTGTCATGGGATGCAACGGCTATGAGATTGTAGATATGGGTGTCATGGTCAGTGCCGAAGACATCGTTAGCAAAGCACGGGAAGTAGGCGCGGAAATCATTGGACTCTCCGGGCTCATCACCCCGTCGCTCACCGAGATGGTCAACACCGCCCACGCCCTTCGCGAAGCAGGCATCAATGTTCCACTCATGATAGGTGGTGCCACCACCAGCGACATGCATACGGCCCTCAAGATAGCCACCGAGTACGACGGCCCCGTAGTCTGGATGAAAGATGCCGCGCAGAACGTCGTCGCCGCCCAACACCTCCTCGATGCCGCCGACCGACCAGCATACGTCGATGCCCTACTCCATCATCAGGCCGACCTCCGCGACAACTATGAGCACAATCAGCCCAAACTGCTCAGCCTGGAGGAAGCAAGGAAACGGAAACTGTAAAACTTCCTCCTGCCCTAATTCCGACATTCCTTTCACTCTGTCCGACTGCTCGGACATCAATTCCGGCATTACTTTTTCTCCGTCCGACCGCTCGGACAGCAATTACGGCATTACTTTTTCTCCGTCCGACTGCTCGGACAGCAATTCCGACATCACTTTTTCTCCGTCCGACTGCTCGGACAGCAATTACGGCATTACTTTTTCTCCGTCCGACTGCTCGGACAGCAATTACGGCATTACTTTTTCTCCGTCCGACTGCTCGGACAGCAATTACGGCATTACTTTTTCTCCGTCCGACTGCTCGGACAGCAATTCCGACATCACTTTTTCGATGTCCGACTACTCGGACAGCATGGAGATTACCAATATATGAGCAGAGGGGAAAAAAAGAGTGGGGAGCCACACTTGCAGCTCCCCACCCCAGATTTACTTTTTATTCTTTATATAGCGAAAGAACCGTCACGACTGGCGCATCTCAATGAGCAGTGCGCGCTGACGATCGGAGAGGTTCGTCGGAAGTTTCACGTTGATAGTCAGGATGAGGTCTCCCCCACTCTGCCCCTTGCCCTTGAGCCGCATCTTAGTACCAGGCTGCGTGCCCGGCTTCAGCTTCAGCTTCAGTTTCTCGGTAGCCGACTGGATTATGACGTCACCGCCGAGGATAGCGGTGTACATATCCACATCAATCGTAGCCTGCGTCTCCGTAGGAGTCTGACGCCGACGGGTGCCGCCCGTGCCGAAGCCCGATGCTCCGCCGAATCCGCCTGCTCCTGTGGCACCGCGCATTCCCTCGCCAAAGAGCTGCGAGAAAAAGTCGGAAAATCCGCCACTACCGAAGTTGAACTCGAAGCCGCCCTGACCGTCGCCACCGAACGGATTGCCGCCTCCGCCAAACGGATTGTAGCCTCCGAACGGATCACCGCCAGTCTGGGAGCCGAAGCCGCCCGCCCCGTTCATCTTGTCCCAGTTCTCACCATACTGGTCGTAACGGGCACGTTTGTCGGGGTCGTTCAGCACCTCATACGCCTCGTTCAGCAACTGGAACTTCGCCTTCGCCTTCGGATCGTCTGGATGAAGGTCGGGATGGAACTGCTTGCTGCGCTTGCGATACGCCGCCTTGATGTCGGCCTGCGGAATGTCTTTCGGCACACCAAGAATCTTATAATAATCGATAAATTTTGCCATATTTCAATCTTCCATTTGTTCATTTTTTCATTTTTTTCTAAGCAAAAACGATGCCAAAACCGCCGATTCTGCCAAAAAGACAAGACGGAATGAAGAAAAAACCACAAGAAATTTGGTTGTCTTCTATAATTGTGGTAACTTTGTCACCAAATAAACGTTTAATGGAAGAAGAGAAACGGAAAGTTAGAATCATTTTTACAAGTGACGTTCATGGCAACTATTTCCCATTCGATTTCAGACATACCCGCTGGGGCAAAGGCAGTTTGCAACGAGTCTACGCCTATGTCGCCCAGGAATGCCAGCGCAGGCCGGGCAGCACGATTCTGATTGACGGTGGCGACATGCTGCAAGGAGAACCCACTTCGTATTACTTCAATTACATCAGTAAGAGCAAGAGTCACCGCGTGGCCGACTTCTGCAATTTCATCGGCTACGACGTCGCCGTCATTGGTAATCATGACCTTGAAACCGGACATGCCGTCTTCGACAAATATGTCGACGACTGCAACTATCCCATCCTTGGCGCCAACGCCATCGACGTCCACACTGGCCAGCCCTATTTCCAGCCCTACACCATGCTATACCGCAGCGGTGTCCGTATAGCTGTCATCGGCTTCATCACCCCTGCCATCCCACATTGGATTCCCGAAACCGTGTGGCAAGACATCCACTTTGAGGACATCAAGGAGAGTGCTGCCAAGTGGGTGCAGAAAGTGAAGGAAGAGGAAGCCCCCGACTTCATCATCGGGCTGCTCCACTCGGGCATGGACGAAGGCATCATAACCGAAGAATACCGCGAGAACGCCACACGCGAAACCGCCTCATCGGTCGACGGATTCGACCTCATCCTCTATGGGCACGACCATGCCAGTAACATCGAGATGATCGAAAACCCGTCGGGCAAGCAGGTGCTCTGCATCAACCCAGGCAGCTATGCGCACAACGTGGCACAAGTTAACATCGAGTTCACGCTCGATGCCGACAAGCACGTCATCGGGCACACCATCCATAGCAAGCTCCATTACATCGGCACAGTCCGCAACCAGCACAGCCAGACCTTCCGCAACCACTTCTTCCGTGACTATCAAGACGTCAGCCGCTACGCCGCCGAACAATTGGGAACATTCCATAGCGACCTCAAAATCATCGACGCTTACTTCGGTTCATCGTCCTACATCGACCTCATCCAGCAACTCCAGTTGAAAGTCAGCGGCGCCGACATATCCTTCGCTGCCCCACTCTTCTTCAATGCTGTCATCAAAGCCGGCAGCGTCAAGATTAGCGACCTTTTCAATATCTACCGTTTCGAAGACAAACTGTACGTTGTGAAACTATACGGACGCGAAATCAAGGATTACCTCGAAATGAGCTACTCCGCATGGATCAACACCATGACCAGCGAAGACGATGCCTTACTGCAGACCTGTCCGATGAAGAGCAATCCCAACCGCACAGGCTTCAAGAACTTCATCTTCAACTTCGACTCAGCAGCAGGCATCTGCTACGATGTCGACGTACGCCAAACCGACGGGCAGCGCATCACCATCAAGCACATGACCGACGGCACACCCTTCGATCCCGACCGTCTCTACACCTGCGCCATGACCGCCTACCGCGCCAACGGCGGCGGCGAACTTCTAACGAAGGGTGCTGGACTGACCAAGGACGAAATCGATACCCGCATCGTCACCACCACCGACCACGACATCCGCTACTACCTAATGGAATATATCCGTGAACAAAAAGATATCTATCCCGCACAGATGAACCACTGGAAGTTCATCCCCGAAGATTGGGTAGCCAAAGCTAAAGTCCGCGAAATCGAACAACTCTTCTCCAACTATCCAAGTGACGAAGAAGAGGAAGAACTGGAGGAGCGATAATCCGCACAAAACGGAAGCACGTAAGCAACAACATGTACGATCTTCTCACCATAACCGGCCCCACTGCATGTGGCAAAACCAGTTTTGCCGCACGCATGGCCTACGAACTCGATGGCGAGATTATCAGTGCCGACAGCCGCCAAGTCTATCGCCGCATGGATCTTGGGACAGGCAAAGACCTCGACGACTACGAAGTGGAAGGTCATCATATACCTTATTATTTAATAGACATAGCCGAACCTGGTACCATTTACAACGTCTACCGTTTCCAACACGACTTCCATGAAGCCTACAGCGAAATCAAATCGCGCGGCAAACTGCCCATCCTTTGCGGCGGCACTGGCCTCTACATCGAAAGCGTACTGAAGAACTACGAATTCGACGGCCGTCAATGTCCCAAGCTCAACAGCCTCGTCGTCGGACTCTCCATCACCCGCGAACAAAGAAGAGAACGCATCAGCCAGCGCCTCGAACAGCGTCTCGAAGCTGGTATGGTCGACGAAGTACGCCGACTACTCGATGAAGGTGTCAGCAGCGAACGCCTCATCCGCTACGGTCTCGAATACAAATACCTCACACTCTACATTCTGGGCGAAATTACCTACGAAGAGATGCACGGCCTCCTCGAAATCGCCATCCATCAGTTTGCCAAACGCCAGATGACCTGGTTCCGAGGCATGGAAAAACGAGGCACACCCATCCGATGGCTCGACACTTCCCTGCCGCTCAATCAACGCATCCAGCTAGTGAAAGATTGGATGAAATAGAGAAAAACCTATAGAAAATAGAACTTTTCCTTATTGCCCACTCAGCAAAAACCATTACCTTTGCACCGCAATCATTAAAAAGCAGACGATTATGAAAAGAAATTGGATTTACATCATGTGCTTCGCCTTGATAGGCAGCACAACTATCGTGAGTTGCGATATCTCTTCATCACGTAATTATATGGGAACAATGGCAGGTGCCGAAATTGGCGGTGTCATCGGTGAAGCGCTTGGTTGGATGTCAACCAGTCGTCACGACGGTCCAGGCAAAGCAATGCTTGGCTCAATTGTCGGTACAGTAGCAGGCGCAGCTATCGGCAATGCCATCACTAAAGACAACACTGTGGTTCGTTCTGGCCGACGCGATGACGTACGCGACAACGTGCGTTATCAGGATGACTATAATCCGGGCTATCAGATTAGTGGCGGTAGCAGCGAAGGTTACAATAATCGTCTGGACAACTATTCAGGCCCAATGACCAACGACAACAACTCATATAGCTTCCTCACCATCAGCAACGTGACGTATCAAGATGAAGACGGCGATGGCAAATTCTCAAGAAACGAAACCATCAATATCATCTACGAAATAACCAACACCTCACGCAATGCCCTCGACGATGTCGTTCTGAAGATTGAAGCTCTTGATGGTGACAAGTATTTCGCAGTATCACCATCCAACACCGCCAAAATTGCAGCCGGCGAGCGAATCCGCTACAAAGCAAAGGCTTTCTGTAAGTCAAAACCTTCCGGAAGTGTTGCGAAATTCACTCTTTCTGCTAGCAGCCGATATGGGGGAACGACATCCACTATTTTACAAATCAAGATAGACAAATAAAACACATTGGGACGAATTATCACTGAAAGTGACGACTTTTTCCCTTTAGGCTTTGTCAATTCAATATAAATGCGTAATTTTGCCGTTGAAAATGTCAACGGCATTATTTTTTTAGGTAAAGAGCATATAAAATTTCTCACTAAATACAAATAAGACAAAACATGAAGAAGTACAATTTCAATGCTGGTCCGTCAATTCTTCCACGTGAAGTCATTGAAGCGACAGCAGCAGCGTGCTTGGACTTTAACGGTTCAGGCCTTTCATTAATGGAAATCAGTCACCGTGCCAAAGACTTTCAGCCTGTTGTAGACGAGGCTGTCGCACTGTTCAAAGAACTCCTCAACATCCCAGAGGGTTACTCCGTATTGTTCCTAGGTGGTGGTGCAAGTCTTGAATTCTGCATGGTACCATATAACTTCCTTGAGAAGAAAGCTGCTTATCTGAACACTGGCGTTTGGGCAACGAAGGCCGAAAAAGAAGCTAAGTTGTTCGGTGAAGTTGTCGAAGTAGCATCGTCTGCAGACAAGAACTTCACATACATCCCTCGTAACTTCGAAATTCCAACTGATGCAGACTATCTGCACATCACAACCAACAATACCATCTACGGAACTGAACTTCGCGAAGACCTCGACTCACCAATTCCGTTGATTGCCGACATGTCGTCCGACATTTTCTCACGTCCAATCGATGTCAGCAAGTATGCCCTCATCTATGGCGGTGCACAGAAGAACCTCTCAATGGCTGGCGTCACTTTCGTCATCGTGAAGGAAGACGCACTCGGCAAAGTAAGCCGTCCAATCCCAACAATGCTGAACTACCAGACTCACGTGAAGAAAGGCTCTATGTTCAATACTCCACCAGTAGTTCCTATCTATTGCGCACTCCAGAACCTGCGTTACATCAAGGCTCAAGGTGGTGTGGCAGCTATGGAGAAGCTGGCAAAGGAGCGCGCAGAAATCGTGTACAACGAAATCGACCGCAACCGTCTGTTCGTAGGTACAGCTGAGGAAAGCAGCCGCTCGCTCATGAACCTCACCTTCGTCTTGAAGGACGAGTATAAGGAGTTGGAGAAGGACTTCCTCGACTTCGCCACCTCAAAAGGTATGGTTGGTGTAAAGGGTCACCGCGACGTCGGCGGTTTCCGCGCATCATGCTACAATGCAATGTCTATCGAAGGCGTGAAAGCCCTCGTTGCTTGCATGCAAGAATACGAAAAGAATCATTAAAATAATAAAGGAATCATGTCAAAAGTATTAGTAGCAACAGAGAAGCCGTTCGCAGCTCCCGCCGTTGCTGGAATCAAGGAAATCATTGAGAAAGCAGGTTTCGAATTCGCACTGCTTGAAAAGTATACAGAAAAGGCACAGTTGCTTGCAGCTGTTGCTGATGTTGATGCCATCATCATCCGTTCCGACAAGATCGACGCTGAAGTGATGGACGCAGCAAAGAACCTGAAGATTGTCGTTCGTGCCGGTGCCGGTTACGATAACGTAGACCTTGAGGCAGCTACCGCTCGCAAGGTGGTAGTAATGAACACACCTGGCCAGAATGCCAACGCAGTGGCTGAGCTGGTGCTCGGTCTGTTAGTCTTCACCGTCCGCAATTTCTACAATGGTAAGTCAGGTTCAGAGTTGATGGGCAAGAAGCTCGGCATCCTCGCCTTCGGTAATGTAGGTCGCAACGTGGCACGTATCGCAAAAGGATTCGGTATGGATGTCTATGCTTACGACGCTTACTGTCCAGCAGAGGTAATCGAGGCTGCAGGTGTGCACGCAGCAGCCAATCAGGAAGAGTTGTTCGCCAACTGCGACATCGTCAGCCTGCATATCCCTGCTACCGCTGAGACCAAGCAGAGCATCAACAAGGCACTCGTAGGCACTATGAAGAAAGGTGCTATCCTCATCAACACTGCACGTAAGGAAGTCATCAACGAGCCTGAGCTGATTGAGCTGATGAACGAACGCACCGACATCAAGTACATCACCGACATCATGCCCGATGCCGACCATGAGTTCGCCAAGTTTGAAGGCCGCTACTTCTCCACTCCTAAGAAGATGGGTGCACAGACAGCCGAAGCAAACACCAACGCAGGTTTGGCGGCAGCCAACCAGATTGTCGGATTCATCAAAGAAGGAATCACTAAGTTCCAGGTGAACAAATAACAGATATGGCTACAGTAAAACCATTCAAGGGCATTCGGCCTCCGAAACAATACGTTGAGGAGGTCGAAAGTCGTCCATACGACGTGCTCAGTTCAGAGGAAGCACGCGTCGAAGCTGGCGATAACGAGAAATCGCTCTACCACATTATCAAGCCCGAGATTAATTTCCCCGAAGGAACCAGCGAGTACGATCCCCGCGTCTACGAGGAGGCAGCCCGTCAGTTCCAAAAGTTCCAGGACAACGGCTGGCTCGTGCAGGATGAGAAGGAACAATACTATATTTATGCACAGACCTCATGTCTGCCAGCCAACGGGAATAAGGAGAAGACACAATACGGCATCGTGGTCGGAGCCTACAGCGGCGACTACATCAGCGGAGCCATCAAAAAACACGAACTGACCCGCGCCGACAAGGAGGAGGACCGCATGAAGCATGTCCGTGTGAACAACGCGAACATCGAGCCAGTGTTCTTTGCCTATCCCGACAACGAAGTACTGATACGGCTCATCAGCAAGTACGCCAAGACCACGCCTGAGTACGACTTCATAGCACCCATCGACGGCTTCCGTCATCAGTTGTGGTGCGTTGCCGATGATACTGATATTGCCACCATCACCGAGGAATTCCGCAAGATGCCGACGCTCTACATCGCAGACGGACACCACCGTAGCGCTGCAGCTGCACTCGTGGGTGCAGAGAAGGCAAAGCAAAATCCCAACCATCGCGGCGACGAGGAATACAACTACTTCATGGCAGTTTGCTTCCCAGCCAGCCAGCTTACTATCCTCGACTACAACCGCGTCATCCGCGACCTCAATGGCCTCACCTCCGAGCAGTTCCTTGAGGCGCTGACCAAGAACTTCACAGTAGAGAAGAAAGGTGCAGCCAAGTATCGCCCCGCTGAATCACATGAATTCTCGCTCTATCTCGATGGCGAGTGGTACAGCCTCAAAGCCAAGCCCGACACATTCGATGCCAGCGACCCTATCGGTGTGCTCGACGTCAGCATCTCATCTCGACTCATCCTCGACGAGATACTCGGCATCAAGGACCTGCGTCGCGACAACCGCATCGATTTCGTAGGCGGACTCCGCGGACTCGGCGAACTCAAGCGCCGTGTCGACAGCGGCGAGATGCGCACAGCACTGGCTCTCTACCCCGTCACCATGCAGCAAATCATGAACATCGCCGACTCCGGAAAGATTATGCCGCCAAAGGCCACATGGTTCGAGCCGAAACTCCGCTCAGGACTCGTGATTCATAAATTAAGTTAAAGAAACTCTCCTTTTTGAGATATAAATACATATTATTAATCTTTTTCAAGTTTTATGCTTATGAAAAAAATTACATTATGCGCAATGTTCGTTAGTACTGCGATGTTATTTACATCATGTTACAATGTTTCTACCTGTGTTAATATGACGGGAGAAGATCCTGCTGTAAAAGTTAATACAGTTCACAACTCTCACTTTGTTTATGGTTTAGTAGGGCATCCGAAAGTCAATGCAAGCAAATACACAAAAGGAAATAAGTATAAAGTAAGGACATATCAGTCTTTTGTCGACGGGTTGATCAGTGCTATTACTTTTGGTATTTACACACCATCGACAACAGAATTTTATGAGCCTATAAGATAAAGATAGGTAGCTAAAGGAAATTGTGGATTCGTATAAAACCATAGCCCGCATCGCAGAAGGAACTTACTCGGAAAAGCGGAGTAAGTTCCTTGCGTTTGCCATTCCCGTCACGACGGTCGACGAAGTCAAGGCATACGTAGCCGAATATCAGAAGCGGTATTACGACGCCCGTCATGCTTGCTATGCCTATATGCTCGGCGCCGAACGCACTGACTTCCGCGCCAACGACAATGGCGAACCTTCGGGCACAGCCGGCAAACCCATCCTCGGACAGATAAACTCCTATGGTCTGACGAACATCCTGATTATCGTTGTACGCTACTTTGGTGGCATCAAACTTGGCACCAGCGGACTCATTGTTGCCTACCGACAGGCAGCCATCGAAGCCCTCGAGAACGCAACGATTATAGAACGTACTGTCGACGACGACATCTCCTTCACTTTCGAGTTCCCCATGATGAACGCCGTAATGAAGATCGTGAAGGACCTCAATCCCCAAATCATCGCCCAAGGTTACGACACCGACTGCACCATGACTCTCCGCATTCGCCGCGGCTTCATGCCCCAGTTGCGCGAGCGCCTCTCCAAAGTCGAAACCCTGCGAATAGAATCATAGAACATAGTAAAAAAAATGGATTCCCCTAAAGGTATTCTCCGTTCAACGTCTGTGAACGCGCGTTTAGCGTCGCTGAACATATATTCAACGACGTTAAACAGAAGTTTCTCCTAAGGGTAGCAAATTTTTCCCTTAAGGGCTATAACTTTTCCTTTTGGTTCCGATGCAAGTTCCAGCTGCAAGAAACATCAGCATCAATGAATATACAGTTCGTTTCATATTACATCCTTTATTAATACTCATCACCCATTATTTCGCGTAATACTCCATCTAAATAGTGCATCTGTGGTTGACGCTTATCATCTCTAATGGTAAGCGGAACATCTATTGGAATGTCAACAACCATCAATTTCCCTTTTTCCGTCCAGATTCCTATACTGCGATCGTACTTTTCAAGACAAGATTTAGCATCGTATAAAGCGGTTTCTATCAGAAAAGAATTCCTCATAGCATGATGCTCTACATCTACCATACCTTTGTCACGTATCACATATTCATCGATAACAAAGTCATACAACTCATCAAATACGCGCCCCCCATCACATTTGATTTCATATTTCGTTGCAACCATATCACATTGATATCTATCGTTACCTTTTAACTTCATTCGCTTCGTTTTCGTGTGATACTTCTTTTGTAACTGTAACAGTTTATCTTCTAATGCCGAAATATCATACGACACATCTTCGGAGAAGCATAAATCTTTATACTTCACACTATTTTCTCCGATAATATCAACAGAAAAGAAGAACTTGTCATCAAGATTATCAAATGCAGCCATACCCTCAAACGATGACGGAGAAAAAAGGTATTTACCACCTTGCCCTACAAAGGCATGTGGTCCCGATGCTGACATGAAGCCACGAGCTCCCCAAGCCAATGTATAGTTTAAAGTATCTTTATCTCCGTTTCTGCGTTTCGCCACACTGACTAAATTCGCAGAAGGTATTGCTTCACTAAAGGCGGCCTCAACACTGTCTATCAATGAGGGACGCACACTGCCAAGTGGAGCAAAATGGTTATCTACCCAAATATTTACAACACGTGTTTTTATCGCCGTACACTCCTTTGGATACTCTTTCCACACCTTCTTCGCCACCTCAGTAATTGCCTGCTGTGCGCTGATAGTTCCAACCGCAAGGAACATCAGCATCAATGAATATACCGTTCGTTTCATACGCATTATTATTTTTGAGGTTGAAGGCTTTTATAGGTGCCAAAAATATCTTTGCCGACTTCCTTCACACTCGCTGGGAGGGTGACAGGTTCCAGTTGTTCATTGTTATAAAATGCCATGTCGCCAATGCTTGTCAATTTCGAACCCTCGGCAAACTGAACAGATTTCAGACTTCTACAGGCAAAGAAAGCCGTATTGCCGATGCTCGTCACGCTGGATGGGATGATAATCGATGTCAAGCCGCTAACAGAGAATGCCCCACGTTCGATGTTTGTCACACTATTGGGGATGGAGACTGATGTCAGGCTATCGCAACCACAAAATGCCACTTGGCCAATAGTTGTCACACCATTAGGGATGATGACTGATGCCAGATTCCTGCAATATTCGAAGGTAGCAAAGTTGATACACGTCAGTTTAGAACCTTCGGCAAACAAAACAGACTCCAGGCTTGTACATGAAGAGAATGCCTCGTTGCCGATTGTAGTGACACTATTGGGAATCTCTATTGATGTCAAGCCTGCGCAAACGAAGAAAGCACGGTATCCAATAGATGTTACACTATTGGGAATAGTGACCATCGTTAGGTTTTGGCAACGCTCAAATGCTCTGCCACCGATGCTTGTCACGGAATAGCCCTGTACCTTAGCAGGAATTATCAATTCACCCGTTGGCTTCTCTCCTTCGTAACCATACAACATCACCTCTTTCGGGCTTTCGCTCATCACCATGTATTTCAAGCCATCTTCCGTGAACTCCGTAAATGCCATTTCTATCTTCATTCCCCCCTTCTTATCTACCGTAAATCCGCCAATCCTGTTGAACAAGTTCCACGCGTCGGCTGCCCTGTATGTCTCAATCGACTTCCTCGGAACGATTAATGTACACCTGTTATAATCATATTCCTCGATATTTATTCGTTTTTCAGTAGAAATGGATGGAGGCGTGAGAGGCTTGCACACAATCTCCTTTCGTGTCTGGCAATTACTGATGAAGCGAGAAGAGATTTGTGTGACAGTCGAAGGAATCACAATCGTTTTCAGGCGGTCAGAACCAGAAAATGCATCACCCAACTCCTTTACGCCCTCAGGAATCTCCACCGATTCGAGAGCGGTACAACCCAAGAAAGCGTCATCCTCAATCGTTACGATGGTGGAAGGAAGGGTAACCGACATTAAGTATGAGCAACCACAAAAAGCTTTATTGCTGATAGCTGTAACGGCATATTTCTTGCCTTTATAGTTGATGGAAGCGGGAACGACCACATCGCCTATGTAGTAATCTTCATTCATACGGATGAAATCGAGATAGGTAACAGCTACAGTGCTGTCGGACGTCAAATTAAAACACATACCGTTCACTTCGATGTCGTATGCAGAAGCCATGAGTGTTGTCTGTAGTAGCAACAAAAGAAAAAGTAATCGTTTCATCTTCTTATCATTTTTTCAAATTATTAAAGCGTTGGCGACGAACATCCTGATCATACTGATAGAGTTCTGGTTCCAACTTTTGTATCCAATCAGAAGGACTCCATAGTGCAGGAGGAACCTCTCCTTGTGACAGATACTGATAGAGGTCGGGCTTATCGTGCATGTTATTCAATTCTAACAGCAATAACTTATCAGCACATACTGTAAATTCTATGCTTCGTTCATTGTCTAGATGATCGGAACTGAACAATAAAAGATGCATGCTTGGGCCGTAGACATCATAACCAGAAGCATTCTCTTCTTCATAATTAATTGCAATCATTGGACAATTTTCATACCAATAATGGCGAAGCACATATTGGCTTAAAACATGAAACATGCTATCCGCATTGCAGGTAATCACATATTTATCCCCTTTCAATGTGGGGAAACCTTCCCGAGGGAACTTTACTTTCTGATGCTTACTCGGATAAGCTTTCTTCACGTCCTCCAACATCAGTTCAAAATCAGATATATCATATCGAGTTTGACGATTCTTACGATGAGGTAGATCCACATAAAAGAAAATAGAATCATTCAGCTTATCGAATAACGCCAGATTAAAATTGCTTGTAACGGTAAATGGCAGAATATGATGATTCGCAACAGGAGGCCGAAGAATGGTGGAATGACCATTTGGCATAAAGTCGTTCCAAGTCATCGTATAAGAGATGGAGTCCTTACCATTGTCTAACCTATTATATTTCATCGCACTTGCGTATGTGGCCGTGGGGATGGCTTCTGCAAAAGCAACATTCAAGCTGTCGATTAAAGATGGGCGAAAACGTTTTTGGGGTAATTTCGCACCCAAATAGAACCTATCCATATCTCCCCCTGATGTGATGTCACATTCCGTAGGGAAACACTTCCATACTTCTTTTGCAAGCTCAATCAATCGCTGCTGTGCCTCGGCTTGTCTTTGCTTATCCTGAGCAGCCAACGATGTGACTGCCATAAGGAGTATTGTTAGAAAGATTGTTCGTTTCATAGTCCTTCCTTGAATATATAAGTTGATGAGAATCTGTTCTTGCGTTTCAAACTATACACATTGTCGCGCAATTGGAAAGTGGTAACGTTGCCTTTTTTCGTAATCTTGCCTGGATGAAGATAGTGATTGTCAGGTCCTTCTAACAAGGCATCCCACCAAGATAAAATGCTGCATGGAGAATTCCGGTCATTTTGGTTCGTGACATCGATTATCAACAGCTTCCCATTACGACTACAAATCTGTATCTCCCTGTCTTGTAGTCTGTTTCGTGTGGTTCCTCCATCTTCATTCACTTGTTTAAACATCGTTATCGTCATCATATCGGTATCATAATAATAATTGAATGACACCAAAGGAGAATGTTTCATCAGATATTCGTTACCGACATAATTGCGAATGCCATCAAATACTTTCTCGCCATCACATTCTAATACATATTCATAGCCAATTCCAGTACTCCTGTCGCCATCCGCTGCGAGAATGACCTTCTTTTTCTTCGTCTTATACTCACGCTTCAACCCTTCCAACAACTTATCCAGTCCTGTTACATCATACGGCTCCTTGCTCTCCAGAATTGCTTTTAGGTTGTTGAATTTAAACGAGAAAGACACATGATGGTTAGACTCATAATATTCAACGATGGCCATGCTATTATTACTTGTTATACTATCTCGCTCTCTTTCGTCCTCCCCCCCGTCATATTGTGATCGCCTACCATGAAGCCACATCATCGAATACGAGACAACATCACCATTAGGCCCGGGGTCTCTCGACGCATGTGCCATCGTTGCATTTGCCTGTTCGTGAGAGAGAGCCACTTCGATACTATCCTTCAGCAAAGGCGGCAGACTATCTACAGGCACTAAGAGATTCAGCTCAAAATCATTCTCATTTACGATGAGCCTACCTTTATAATTATAATGCACCTTGTCCGCTTTTGGGAAATGCAACCATAGAGATTTCGCCAGATGAACGATAGCATCGGGCACCCTATGACCATACTCATCATTATCATTACTACCCGTTCCTTCCTGCCCATATCCCAAGATGGCAGGCAATAGCAATATAATAACTAATACGATTCGTTTCATATCATTTCTTTTTATTACTCGTTATAAATTTTCTTTTCTCCCTGAAGAATTTTTCCTTTTACCCAGAAGGTTTCAACGTACATGTATCCGGTCCTGTATCTCCTTGTATATCTCTCCCAAGTCTTCGTACTGATGGAGATATTCGTCTTTCACTCCTTCTTCTATACATTGTTTATAGGAACGAGATAAGAAATTGTTTCCCCAATTATTGCCAAACATAATGCTCCAAGGTTCTCCATCGTCTTCCCATATATCGACCTCGGCGGCATAAGTCCAGTCATGCTCTTTCTTGCGGTCGTAGCGGAAGGTGACGGTGTAGTATTTGCGGCCGAAAAGCGGCTCTGTTATTTCGTCTTTACCCATCAAGTGAATATCAAATTCCTTCAGTTCGGATATATTCACCTTCATGGGTTCCTGATACCAGTCGGGACCGAAAGTGAGCATCACCTCCTTTGCCTTCTGTGTCAAGTACTCTGTGCGCTTGGCTTCCTCCCAGTCAGAAAGGTATGTAGGCCGCTGGGGCGGTGTGGGCTTGGGGGCGTTCCGACGTGCCAACCGTTCTTCCAGGTCTCGCTGATAGAGTTCAGGTTCAAGTATCTTTATCCAATCCATAGGGGGGTAAAAGGATAAAGAATATCTATTACTCGAAATGTATTTTTCGGGGTACTCATAATCGTGCTGATTCTCCAAATCCAGCAACAACAACTTTCCACCACATACAACAAGCTCAATCAGTCGGTCGCAGAAACGATGCTCAGAGGTGAACAGATACAAGTAAAGCTTCTGGGCCTGTACAACATCGTTCCACTCTAAAATATAGTCAATGGCTATCATCGGACGGTCCTCATACCAGTAGTTTTGAATCGCATATTGGCTCAGCACCTGCAACACACTATCGGCATTGCAAGTGATGACATATTTTTCTCCCTTCGAACTAGGGTCGTCAGGAAACTTCACCTTCTGACGGGTTGACGGATACTTTGACTTCACTTCTGCCAGCAGCGAATCAAATCCAGCGATATCGTAGTGGCCTTTTAGTTCATTTTTCCGGTGAAGCCACACGTGTAGGGAAATAGAATCGTTATAATTGTCGAAACACACCTCCGTATTATAATGTATATAAGCTTTTTTAGATACAGCTTCTGTCGTCGAGGGCAGATAATGACGATCCATCAGCGCAGGTTGTAAAACTGTCCGATTCGGCTCTATTTGGTCCCAAGTCAATGTATATGAAACGGTATCTTCGTCGAAATACTTATCGCCACACTTCATCACACTGGCGTAAGTGGCAGTCGGAACAGCTTCGGCAAATGCCACATTCAGACTGTCGAGCAACGAAGGACGGAACCGCTCTTTCGGTGCTTTAATGTCAAACATAAATAATCTCAAATCGCCCATTGAAGTCAAGAAGCATTCCGTAGGGAAACATTTCCATACTTCCTTTGCTATATCCATCAGGCGCTGCTGTGCTTCGACTTGTCTTTGTTTATCCTGGGCAGCCAACGAACTGACTGCCATCATCAGTATTGATATAAAGATTGTTCGTATCATAGGTCTGTTCTATTTTATTCCATAATCGTAGCCCCTTACTCTGATTTTCTTCCCAGAGGGAAACATTTGTGACTCCATCCACTTTGTAGGATAGGTATACGTGGATGAGAAGATATTCTTCCGCTTCATGCGCTCAGGCCAATTGAATGGTGTCTCAGAAGCCAACGTGCCTCTAATATCCAACCAGCGCAGTTTTCCTTGATACACAAATATCTCCATCCAGCGCGTACCACCTTCGTGATGCTTTATCTTTATTCTTCCACCATATTCTTTAGGGGAATGAATGAAATTTGCATGGTCAGTAAAATGTTCACAGAAATGCCAAATCATGTATTTGTATATTTCGGCATACACACTATCAGCATTACAATCAATTGTATAGTCATAACCTGCAGCATTGTCAACACGACTGCCTTCTACAAACTCCACTTTCCGCTTCTTCGTAGGATAGGTTTGCTGAAGTCGGTCGAACAGTTCGTCAACACCTTTAATACCTGTCAGATGAGGCTTTGCATCGCTTTTCATCGGAGTATGCGTTGAGTGATGGCTGATATACATCTGCACTCTCAGCGTATCGTCCAACGTATCGAACACACCATAACTGCCCATATAAGGAAATTCATGGCCAAGTCTGTTCGTATTGAAATCACCATTATATTCCCATCCGACAACATAGGAGAGGTAAGGCCTACCCACATCTTGCTTTCGCACCACACTGGTGTAATCGGCCTTTGCCGTCTCGCAGGCAAATGCAACCTCAATGCTGTCAATCAGCGATGGGCGCACCTTATTGAGAGGAACCACAACTTCGAAAGACAGGCCGCCAGAATTGAAACCTTCCCAGTCTTTCGGATAATTCTTCATCAACTCGACTGCCACATCATAGAGTTTCTCCTGTGCGGATAATGTAGTGCTTCCTCCGACTCCTCCTAAAAGGAGAGCGAAATAAAGCGTGAAGAAAGCTATTAATCCTTTTCGTTTCATACACCTTATTATATTATTAAGAAGAGATGATATTACTTATTAAGAGCCAAATGGATACTATCGAATTCCTTGCGAAGCTGCTTGCCGAATTCCTCTGCCTGCTGCATACGCTCTGCGATATTCACTTCAGGAAGGACGGACTTTGGAGGAGTCGGTACGTTCTGACTGCTAATCACTACATAGACAGTATCCCCTTCCTCATCAATCTCGATATAGACTCCAGGAGCCAGCTTTGAATAAAGACCCCCTCTGTCTCCCCCTTTATGGGGAGAAATAAGAGGATACCCATTTATGAATAAGTTCTCAGCTTTTCTTTCCTTAAAGGAGGAATTCAAAGGGATTGGGAACAGAGCTGTTTGCTTGTATAAGGGTTCGAAAACGAGAGAGTCAGAAGAAACAATAGAGATTTGCTCACTTCCCGCCTCGATATTTCGAGTCGTTAAGTTCCCCTTTAAGGGGGATTTAGAGGGTCCGGTTCCTAGCCAAAACACCAATAGCAAACATGCTGCAATAGCACCAAGAGTGCTCCAGCCAACGATGGTGCGCAGTCGGGCCTTACGGCGTCGAGCCGTCATCGCATCAGCAATCCGCTGAGAGAATTCTGCTGGCAATCGAGGCTCCGCTGCTACTCTGCGACGCATAACCTCTGTCAATGCATCATCAAGTGCGAAGTGTTTAACTTCCTGCCTGTTAGCAGGCTTTATTTCCTTTTTATCTCCCATTTCTATTTTTTTTAATCATTAATTCATATAGTTTCTTACGTATTCTGCACATTCTCATCCTGATAGTCGAATCCTTTACTCCAACTATGAAAGCAATGTCACTCAAGCTTCTATGTTCGTAGTAGAACATCGTCAGGAGGTTTTGTTCCTCCACAGGCAGCTGACAGACGGCTGCTTCAAGTTGTGCGAGCATCGCCTCGCGATTCGCGCTCTCTATCCAATAATCGTCATTAGCTTCTTCACCCATTGACTTTTCCAAGTCCTCCCCATAAAGGGAGAGACAGAGAGGAGCTTTGCGTTTTCGTCTGAATTCATCTACAGCCATTCTGTATGCAATCCTGCAAAGCCAAGTAGATAAGGAAGCTCGCTGAGGGTCGTAGCGATCAATTGTCTCGAATAGTTTGATGAACGTGTCCTGAGTCAATTCCTCAGCACGAGCCTCATCACCAACAATCCTTACAATCATCGCGAAGACCGTCTGCCCATAATGAGCCACCAATGCCTCGTAGCCGTATCTTTCCCCACGTTTCAACGGAGTTAATATGTCACTATCAGTATACTGCATAATAATCTGCTCTCACCTATTATACGTAAGAGTTATGCAAATGTAACACAAAAAATTGTTTTTTTACAAAAAAATAAAAAAAGGTGTGCTTATTGGGAGGAGGGCACACCTTATTATATTATATAGACTTCTCTACGTTCCACATGAACGCTCGAAGTCCGAGCAGTGGATTATCGACATCGAGTTGATGCAGACGTTCCATGAGGCGTTCTGCCTGTTGGTCGTCAACTACGGTGAGGATGGCGCTGTTCATTGAAGGCCACGCATGTGAACCGAGATGTGGATCGCCAGTCTTGGTGCCACGTCCACCTGCCTGGGGAATAATGGTGTAACCACGAGCATTGGATGCATCGAGTGCCTCGATGACATTATCCTGATGTGCCTGGTCGTATGCTATAAATACTGTCTTCATATTATTTCTTCTTATTCGTCTTGAATGTTTCTTCTGCTGCATGTTCCTTCCAGTATGCGTTAAGTTCACGCTGCTTCTTCAAGCTACGACGTTTGTTCTTCACGCCTACAGCTCCGAAAATACAGAACATAGAAGGTACATAGATGAGGGTAAGTATAGTAGAGATGGCAAGACCGCCGATGATGCTGATACCCAACGGACGCCACATTTCAGAACCTACTCCGTGGCTGGTAGCCATTGGCACCATACCAAGAATGGTGGTGAGTGAAGTCATGAGGATAGGACGGAGACGGCTGCGAGCTGCCACTGTGGCGGCCCGAGTAAGTCCGTAGCCTCGCTCACGCATCAGCTGGGTATAATCTATAAGTACGATACCATTCTTCACTACAATACCAATCAACATAATACCACCAAGAATGGACATGACGTTCATGCTGGTACCTGTCGCTGCGAGGGCAAAGATGATACCAGAGAAAGCAAATATGATGGATAGGATGATGATAAATGGGTAGGTCATTGACTCGAACTGTGCTGCCATCACGATGAACACGAGGATGATGATGAGGATACCAAGTACACCGAGGTCACGATTACTATCCTGCTGGTCTTCATACGAACCGGCTACCTGAACGATGACATCGCTCGGGATATTCATCTCCTTAATAAAACTGTTTCCAAGTTCTACTCCATCCGACAGAGCCTCACCATCTTTCATTACAGCATTAACGGTGACGATACGCTGACGGTCCTTACGCTCGATAGTTGGCGGGATGGTTGACTCTTCAATGGTAGCGATTTCTCGCACACGGATGTTCTGTCCCATACCATTAGGAATGAGCATGTTTTCGAGGTCTTCAATAGATACACGGTCATCTACATCGTAGCGCACCTTGATGTCATATTCCTCACCGTCCTCACGATAGTAAGACATGAGCGAACCAGTGATGAGGTTACGAATGCTGGCGGCTGCCTGTGACATACCAAGTCCCTGCTGTGAGAGTTTCTCACGGTCAAAGTTGATAACCAACTCAGGCTGGTAGTCAGAACGTGAAATCATAGCCTGGGCCACGATATCGCTTTCCTTGAACCGCTTCTGCAACTCAACGGCTACATCGTAAGTCTCGTCCATATTGTAGCCATAGACTTCGAAGGTAGCTGTTTGCTGTCCACCCATAGAGGATTGCTGACCTCCAAGCATAATGTTGTATTTAGCCAGTTCGGGAATCTTCTTACAGTCTTCACGCATCTCGTCACAAAGTGCAGCAAGACCTACTTTACGTTCGTTAGACGGACAGAATGAGATGTTGAACGAGATGATGTGCGAACCACTCGAACGCATGGAAGCGAAAGTGTTATTATCGCCTGCCTGACCGATGGTAAAGTTACATGCATTGAGCATCTTACCATAACGCTGCATCCAAGTGTCAGCCAAATGCTTAGCAATCTCCTCTGCTTTCTCAACGCGTGTACCAATAGGCAACTCAAGTGTAGCACCCACACGACCAGAGTCGTTGGCTGGGAAAAACTCGCTCTTGATGCCCGCGAGGTTCATTGTGAGAATACTGAGTGCAAAGAACACGATACAACCGATGATGACTGTCCAACGATGACGGGTAGCCCAAGCGATACGCTTCTCGTACCAATCATCGAGACGGTCGAGCATGCGCTGAATAGGTCCGTAAATCTTTTTGAACACCTTACCCTGCTTCTTTTGCAATTTGAGCATCTGAGAACAGAGCATCGGGGTGAACGACAAAGCGGATGTTGTAGATACTGTCATGATGACACACATCATCCAACCTAACTGACGGAACAGCACACCAGTCATACCTGCCACCATGGTGAGCGGGAAGAACACAGCAATCATGGTGAGTGTAGATGCGATAACCGAAATTGCTACCTCGTTTGTAGCATGAATGGCTGCCTGTTTCGGGTCAGAGCCTCGTTCGATATGTGTCGTTACGTTCTCCAACACCACAATGGCATCGTCAACGACACTACCGATAGCGATGGAGAGACATGAGAGGGATACGATGTTGAACGAACCACCTGTCGCATACAAATAGATGAACGATGCAATGAGCGACATAGGGATGGTGATGGCGATGATGATTGTAGCACGCCAACGACCCAGGAACACAAACACCACAAGTACTACGAACACCATAGCATAGGCGATGGTTTCGGTGAGTGACTTTACTGTATTGGTGATGTTGTCAGAAGTGTTGACGATGACGCCAAGGTTTACATCTGAAGGCAGATTTTCCTTCAAAGTAGGCAGCATTTCCATTACCTTATTAGATATGGCAACGGAGTTTGCACCACTCTGCTTCTGCACGATAATCATAGCACCTTGCACACCATTGGTGAAAGTACGCTGTGCACGCTCCTCAACATCGTCAACAATTCGAGCCACATCGCGCAGATAAACAATCGCTCCATTATGCTGACCTACGACCACATTACCCATCTCCTGCGGATCGTGGAATTCTCCCTCGACACGCACGATATAGGTCTGTGTACCGATATCAACCGTACCGCCTGTAGCATTCATGTTCTCGGCAGCGATGGCAGAGCTAATCTGTGCAGCACTCAATCCATAAGCCTCCATCTTCTGCGCATCCATGTAGATATTGATTTCTCGTTCAGGAGCACCACTGATTGACACGGTTCCTACTCCATCGACACGTGCTAATGGATTGGCCACATATTCATCAAGAATCTTGTAAAGTGCCTTCTGACTCTCGTGTGCCTGGGCAGACAGAATCAAGATTGGCATCATATCACTCGAGAACTTGAACAAGATAGGTTGATTGGCATCGTTCGGCAATGCGTTTGATACCATATCAAGTTTGTCGCGCACATTGTTCGTAAGGTCATCGATGTCGTAACCGTATTCAAACTGGAGGGTAACGACTGATACGTTGTCTCTTGAATTCGAAGTGATATGCTTCAAGTGCTCAACGGAGTTCAACGTATTCTCCAAGGGACGCGTCACATTGTTTTCAATATCGTTTGCCGACGCTCCATTGTAATACGTCATAATCATGATAGTGTTCGTATCGATGTCTGGGAACAAGTCGATAGGCAACTTCAGTGCCGAGAACACACCTAAGATGACGACTGCAAGGAAGACGAGGCTCGTCATAATCGGGCGTTTCACCGCCCCTTCGTATAGACTCATAATATATAATATTTTTAACCCCTCTCTCATCTCCCCCAAGGGGAGAAGACTCCCCTCCTTGGGAGGGGGCGGGGGAGGTTATTCTTTTACTTCACCACTGTCACTTCACGTCCGTTAGCAAGACGAGACATTCCTGCCACAACTACCTGTGCACCAGGCTCTACTCCACTCTTCACTTCGTACTGCTCGCCCATATGCTTGCCGAGTTCTACTTTGTCGTAGCTTACCTTTCCGTCCTTATAAGTATAGACATAACGGTCGCCAGCACCTACCTGCTTCACGATAGCCATATCAGGTACCATCACACGTTCAATCTGCTCAAAGCTAATAGTTGCACGGGCAAACATACCAGGACGTACCTTCTGGGTAGAATTAGCTACTGTCACCTCTACAGGGAAGGTATGAGTTGTTTTGTCGACCGTAGGATAGATAATAGACACTTTTCCGGCGAACACTTCACCTTCGTATGCATCGAGAGCCACTTCGACAGGCTGTCCTACAACAACATTCTTATAATAAACCTCCGACACGTTAATCAGCAGCTTCACGGGGTTCAACTGCTCAACGGTGAGGATTGGTGTACCTGAATACATATCACCATTATCGTAGTTGCGGGCTGTCACCACACCACTGATAGGGGCGGTCAATTGAGTGTTTTGCACCAACTGTGCATATTGGGTAGACAGCACATCAAGTTGAGTCTTGGCATTGTCGTACTCTGCCTGTGATGCACCACCAACGCTAAAGAGCTGGCTGGTACGATTGAATTCCACCTTCTGGTTTTCAATCTGCAACTTCAACTGACGAAGATTGGATGCATCAAGTTGAACAAGTACCTGGCCTCGACGTACATGATCGCCCACCTCTACATAGATTTTCTCAATACGATACGGAGTGTTTGGTGCGATATTATTCTTCACATCGCTCTCCACTGTTGCCGTGTAAGTCTCTGTCTGAGGCACCAGACGTGTCTCGACTTGCGCAAGCTTCACTTCAGGTTTAGCATCATCCTTTTTCTTTTCCTCCTTCTGCTCACCACATGAGCTGAATGCCATAAGGGCTGCTAAAGCCATTGATAAACAAACAATTTTCTTCATATTCTTATTTAATTTAATATTCACTCTAAACTCATTCAACTGACTATAAACTTTAAACTATCAACTTTGAACTTTAACGTAGAAAAGTTTCTCTGCCCAATGTATAATCCAAATCAGCCTTGTTGCGCAGGTAGTCATAGATTGACTGGTTGTAAACCAATTGTGCTTGTGTCAGCGCTACCTCGAGCTGGTTCATTTCGAGAATGGTTCCACGACCTACATCATAACGGGTTCTCGCAATTGACAACGCCTTGTTGGCCTGCGTGATTGCCTCTCTGTTACTGCTCACCTGTGCGATGCTCGATGCCATGTTATGCACATAGTTCTGTGCTGCCATTGCTAACTGACGCTGGGTATTCACGCGGCTGTCTTCCAACTCAGAAAGCTGCAACTTCATCGACTTCAGCTTTGTCCAGTTCGAAGCTCTGTAGATTGGGATGCTCACACCAATAGAAAAGGATGCAGATGGTGACCAACTGTAGTTCCAGATGTTCCAGTTGTTATTGTAGAGCGACTGATACTGCCCCGTCAGCGTGAATGCTACAGTTGGCATGAAACTGGTGCGTTGAATCTTCAGCGTACGTTCCAACATCGTGCGGTTCATCTCCAGCTGACGCATCGTAGAGTTGTTCTCCAACTCCGATTCGCCAGCACCGATCTCTGCCAGTTTCAAATCATTTTCGTAGTTCTCGAGTTTGTCTTCCAACACCAGCGTTACGTCGGTGGTAATGCCCATCAATACCTTCAACTGCAACTCGGCAAGAGTCAGACCTGTCTGAGCACTAACCAGACTTGAGTTCATCGAACGCATCTGAACCTCTGCGGTAATTTTATCATATTCGCTTACGCGACCAACATCAAACTTCGCGCTAATGACATCGTAGTTTTCCTTGCTGATGTCGTAACTCTGCTGCATCACTTTGTAGGAATCTTGTGCCAGCAACATCTGGTAATATGCTTTTGTCACCTGATTGATGAGATCGAGACGTGAATTGCGGGCCTTCTCACGTGCCAGTTCAATGTCTGTCTTTGTCAACTTCATGTTCTGATAGACCGCAGGAGCAAACAAAGGCACACTCAGCGTACCAGCCAAAGCAGCCGTATTGGTATCATCCTTACCCATCTTGAACTTGTTACCACCCAGATTCATCTCGGCAGCTAATAACGTGTGCTGTATACTTGCCGTAGCCGATACCTCAGGAAGCAAAGCCTGCCATGCCTCAGTATCTGCAATATGTTTCAACTCAATATCCTTATCAGCCACTCTAATCGTTGGATTCTCGGCCAACGCAATGTCAATAGCTTTCTGAAGGTTGATATTCAACTCCTGTGCCTGACCCATCAAAGCCATACACAGCGTACCAACACTTAAAAGCAATCTCTTACCGTTCATTTTCTTTTTTAATACCTTGTTATAATTTATGAGTTGCAAAGTTAATGCTTTTTCATGTCATGAACAAACATTTATATAATAAATGTACCCACTACCCCACGTTTTAACATTCATTAAGTCTAAAACTTAACACTAAAGGCTTTCACAAGTCCCCGACGTCATTCTTTCATCATTTGGTCCACAGCCTCCTAAACATAATTGCAGGACTTGCAACATAAGTTCCAAGCCCTGCAACAAATGGTCTAAAGAAGAATTATTTACCCAACGCGTCTTCTACTGCTTTCACCATGGCTTCACCACGAAGACCGCGCTTAACGATGGTGCCATCTGGCGCAAAGAGAATAATCTCAGGAATACCTTCAATGTTGTAAGCATCAGAGCCAGCTTTCTGGGCATTCATAATCTGTGGATACTTGATGCCCAGTTCTTCCATTGCCTGCTTAGTATCTTCGGGCTTATCCCATGTAGCCACTCCAAGTACTTCAAAGTTATCACCTGCATACTTGTCATAGAGTTCAATGACAGTTGGAATCTCACGACGGCAAGGGCCACACCAACTTGCCCAGAAGTCAACGAGCACATATTTACCTTTACCCACATAGTCGGAAAGTTTCTGAACTGTTCCTTCGTATTCTGCCTCGAAGTCCGTAAACATCTGTCCTGCAGCGGTCTTGGCTGCCTTGTCAAACTTCTCCTGTGGAATAATCTTGTGAATAGCATCATTCACCACATCACCACAAGTATCAAGACGTTCCTGAAGGTTGTTCAAGCCTATGTAATCATTTAACAGATAGAGACAGAAAGCACCTGCGAGGTCGTTTGGATGCTCTTTCATGAAAGTATCAATCAGGGCATCAAGTTCAGCTTCGGTCTGCACTTCGTTTGCCTTCTCCAGAAAACCTTTGATGGCATCGTTAAGTGGAGTTCCTGAAGGCATACCTTCCTTTGAAATCTGAATTTCACCTGGTTCACTTACAAACCAGAACTGTACGTTTTGATCGGTTGCTCCTGTCACAAAAACAGGGTCACCCTCATTGACTCCTTCTATGACATACTTACCATCTGCCACTTCTACAGAATCCAACTTTGGATCTTCATCAAAGAAATTGTAAGTGTAGTACACATACTTAGCCTCTTCGGGTGCCTCACCATTCACTTTGAACGACTTGTTAGTACAAGATGCCAACAGCACCATTGACATTACGAATAGAATTGATTTTTTCATTGCTTTTGAATTTTAAAGGGTTTTATAATGAGTCTTATGAATCTAACAGGTCATATAACAAGACCTATGCGAGCTATTTGTTTCGCGTTCCACAATATGGGCACAGGCCTTTCTGCTTAATTCGACGGCCACAAGAACCACATACATACTTACGCCTAATATATTTGATATAAATCCACAGCAAGACTGTGATATAGATGGCAAGCAATACATAACCTACATAGACGGAGGTAGTCCACTTGATAATTAGATAGGAAATCATGGCCGCCCCCAGCATCTCGAGGATGTACATCAAACCTGGGAAGAAGTAGAAATGATGGTAGACATCGACCAGCATCGCAATGAAAACAATGATGACAGCCCACACCAGCGTGAGTAGAATGGCCATCACGGGAGGTAGTATCAGTGGATTGAGTGTCGGGTGAAAGTAGTACTCTTGCCAGAATTCGGGAGTGAAATGCTGGATGCTGACATAGAGACATGCTACTAAAGAGACGAGAATAAGGAACAGCGTGGGATAGAAACTATCCATCTCGTCAAAACGGAATATCTGCAACCTGCGCAGTCCTCGACGTTTCAGCACAAAACCTAAAAGTCCCAAGAAGACTACCACACTCATCCAGATATAACGACTGGTAGTCAGCGCATCAATGACCTGAGAAATAGGGTCGTCGGGCACCACGCCTTGCAGCAATTCGTCTTCTGATATCCAACCCATCGTAAACTGATCGCGAGCCACCTTAATCCAAATGGTATCTTGCTCACGGATATCAGCCACAGCAATGCGATCGTTCTTACGCACACGACTCGTATCGTTCATTTCATCCTCACGTGGAATCAGCACCAAAGAATCGACCTTCACTACAAAGTTAAAGTTGTTGGTATAGTGATGCAACAAACGGAATTCAAGGCTATCCGCTTGCTTTTGAGTAAGCTCAAGCAAGGTATCAGCCACGGAATTGTCTGCCGAGAGCTTCTCATCGTGCCCATCGCTCATCTGATCAGTACAACCACATGAGGACAAAGTAACCAACAACAATATGTACAACCATCTATGACACATCTTTAATCACTTGCATGACACATGACTTACAATCAAAATTCAGACGGAAACGGATTCCATTAGCCAGCTGAAGGAACAACCTTCCTTCCTGCTCCCCCAAGGGGGAGTGCTTAGAGAGCTTTGGACACCAACCCAAGGAATAGCGGATGCAGTGTTTACAGAACATCACAGGCACTCCGCTTGGATGACTTTTCTCATAAGCCCACTCACCTACCGTCCATCCCTGTTCCTCATAGAAAAGCTTGGCGGAGTGATTTAGGACGTTGAGGAAATACAGCCCCTCTCCCCTCTCCCCCGAGGGGGAGGGCTTAAGAGACTCCCTTCCAGCCTCCCCAAAGGGAGGAGCGATGATTTCTCCCCCTCGGGGGAGATGTCCAGAGGACAGAGAGGGGCTACCTTTGATTAGTTTCCTCCTCCATTCGCTCAAATGCGAAGAGGGAATGAACCAGTTGTGGGTATAGGCGATGTTGAGCGAGCGCAATCGGTAAATCGTGCCACCCATTTTGGAGAGCTGAAGGCGGATATTTTCATGCTGAGGAGTTCGAGCAAGTTCCTTCCCACATTCCACATCCAGCGTTCGCATCAATCCGTTATCATCTGTCATCAGGAAGCGGAAACCGATCTCTGTTTCATTCATCGTGATATCAACAGGGATATACCGTTCCGCACTATCATGCTGAAGCGCATCCTCAAACCGCTTGTCATATATGCGATAAAGGGTCATCTTCGGCATCAGATTGCGAGGCAACTCCAAAGGATAGAGCACTCCATTCTCTACTTTGTTCAAACGGAAGCCAAACAACTTTCCTTTCTGATCGACAAAACACAATCCATCGCCATTAGCGAAGGGCTTCAAACCTGCTACAGTAAAACTGTTCTGACGTATTTCCTTCACTTTCCCAACTTCTTCACCCATCGCTTTAGGGGTATCGAACGAAAAGATACGATCATTGCGTCCGTAGAGGAAATAGCTGGTGAAGCCACGATTGAAACTTTTGCTGACATCAGGTCGAAACTTCAGTTCCACTACTCCATTCGATGCCCGCTCGTACTTGTCGGGTTGGGACTTCACGATGCGATTGAGTGCCTCACTGTAGGCAGCCGTCACATTCTTCACATACGACATATCCTTCAAGCGTCCTTCAATCTTGAACGAAGTAGCTCCTGCATCAATCAGATCTTGTAAAGAGTTAATTTGACACATGTCTTTTAGAGACAGAAGATGCTTCTTCTGCATTAACGTTTGCTCCACAGTTTTTCCGTCTTTCTGATACGATCGGATCAAGTCGAACTCCATACGGCATACCTGCGCACAAGCGCCACGATTGGCACTCCTGCCAAACAAACATTCGCTCACATAACATTGGCCACTATAACTCACACACAATGCCCCATGCACAAAAACCTCAAGAGGCATATCTGGACAGGCTTGATGTATCTGACGTATCTCAGACAGCGAGAGCTCTCGTGCCAAGACCACCTGACGAAAACCATAACGATGGAGAGCCTTCACCTTCTCCACAGTACGATTATCCATCTGAGTGCTGGCATGCAAAGGAATGGGCGGCAAATTCAACTTCAAAAGCCCTACATCCTGCACAATCAGCGCATCGACATGGATGTCATAGAGTTGCCAAATTAAACGTTCGGCCTCCACCAACTCCTCATTGGTCAGGATAGTGTTGATTGTGGCATAGACCTTCGCTGCAAACTGATGGGCATAATCTACTAAATACTGGATATCCTCCAAGCTATTGCCAGCAGCCACTCTGGCACCGAATTTAGGGGCACCGATATAAACAGCATCAGCACCGTGGCGTATTGCCTCGATGCCAATCGCTGCATTCTTTGCTGGTGACAACAGTTCGAGTTTAGTCATGAATATCGTTGATATTATAAGGAGTTTCCTGATATACGTAGTAGTTCAACCAATTGGTGAAAAGAAGATTAGCTGTCGCTCGCCAAGTGACCAAAGGATTCTTATCAGGATCATCGTCCTTGTAATAATTCTTCGGCATCTTAATGGGCAGATTCTTCGCCAAATCGCGTCGATATTCCGCATCAAGAGTCAAAGGTGCATATTCAGAATGTCCTGTGATGAAGAAATCACGTCCGTTTCGTGCCATCACAATATGTACACCAGCTTCACCTTCACCCATCGAAATAATCTTCAGCCCCTCGGTCGCCTCTATCTCTTCTTTGGGCAAGGTAATATGTCGGCTGTGAGGCACAAAGAACTCATCATCGAACCCACGGAAGATTGGCAGAGAAGCATCCATCGGATGATGACGGAACACACCGAACACCTTATCCTTAGTCGGTTGTTTCTGAATGCCGTAGAAATGATAAAGACCTGCGAAAGCTGCCCAACAGATATAAAGTGTGGAAGTAACATTACTATGTGCCCAATCCATTACCTGCTGCAAATCTTTCCAATACGACACTTCTTCATATTCCATCTGCTCCAATGGTGCACCGGTGATGATGAATCCGTCGTACTTGTTGTGCATCATGTCCTCAAAGTCATGATAGAATGCTCGCATGTGTTCTATCGGGGCATTCTTCGATGTATGGCTCTTGATTTTCATGAATTCAATCTCTATCTGCAGAGGAGTGTTCGACAGGATTCTCACAAAGTCTGTCTCAGTCGTTATCTTTATCGGCATGAGGTTGAGAATCGCAATTTTCAACGGACGGATATCCTGGTTATGGGCACGCGTAGTGTCCATAACAAAGATATTCTCACGTTTCAGCAATTCTATTGCCGGTAATCTGTCAGGAAGATTTAATGGCATTTTACCAAATATTTACTCGCTTCTCCTTAGGGATAAACATAGGATCTTTCTCTGTGATGTTGAAGGCCTCATACCAAGCATCAATCTGTGGAAGAGCTCCATTTACACGCCATTCACCAAGAGAGTGAGGGTCGGTTGTGGTGAGCTGACGCATATTCTCCTCAGTGATGTTCTGTGCCCATACACCTGCGTAAGCAAGGAAGAAACGCTGCTCAGGAGTAAATCCGTCAACAACAGGAAGAGGATTGTCCTTCGTAGCATTCTTGAAGGCAGTGTAAGCAATCTTCAGGCCTCCATGGTCAGCGATATTCTCACCCTGTGTCAACTCACCATTAGCCATCAAGCCAGGCAGTACTTCGATGGTATTAAAGAAATTAACCATTGTCTTTGTACGCTCTTTGAATTTCTCTGCATCGCCCGCAGCCCACCAGTTATTGAAGTTTCCTTCTTTATCGAACTGGCTACCCTGATCATCGAATCCGTGAGTCATCTCGTGGCCTATTACCACACCAATCGCTCCATAGTTGAAAGCATCGTCAGCACTCATATCGAAGAACGGATACTGAAGGATACCTGCTGGGAAACAGATTTCATTGGTAGTCGGGTTGTAATATGCGTTCACTGTCTGAGGAGTCATATACCATTCTTCTGTATCAACCGGCTTCTTATACTTACGCTCGATATAGTCACGGTTAGCCCACTCAGAAATCACCTTCATCTGTTCATACAGACAGTTCTCTGGATCGATGGTCAACTTGCTATAATCTCTCCATTTGTCAGGATAACCAATCTTCACATGGAAAGCACTGAGTTTATCCTTTGCACGCATCTTGGTTGAATCGCTCATCCACTCCTGCTGATCAATACGCTCTGCAAGTGCTACCTGAAGGTTCTTCACCAACTGCTGCATACGAGTCTTATTCTCTGCGGGGAAGTATTTCTGCACATACATTTCACCTACAGCTTCGCCCAACACACCATTCACTCTGCTAACCGCACGCTTCCAACGTGGTTGCATCTCAGTCGTACCGGACATTACGCGTCCATGGAAATCAAATGACTCTGCATAGATTTCATCACCCAACATACTTGCCGCACCCGACAAAAGAAGCCACTGCATCCAATCCTTTAGGTCTTGCTCAGGAGTTTCATTCAGAATAGCAATTGCTGCCTTTACAGCTTCTGGCTGACCTACTGACAATGAATCGAGGTCGGTAATCAACTGTGACTCGAAGAACTCATCCCAATTGTAACCAGGATAATCAGCCTTGAGTGTTGTGAATGCCATCTTGTGATAGTTGCTGGCTGGGTCACGCAGTTCAACACGGCTACGTGAATTCTGTGCCATCCGTGTTTCGATTGCCATTACAGCATTCATCTTGCGAGTAGCATCTTCCTCTGAATCACCTATCAACTTAAACATTTTCACGATATGCTTACGATAAGCCTCACGAATCTTCACCATTGCAGAGTCTTCTTTCACATAGTAGTCCTTGTTTCCCAATGACAGACCACCCTGACCTATCTCTACCATATTGTTTTTGCTGTCCATCATATCGGCTCCAATACCACAATCGATAATGTGACGGCCGCCATACAATTGCTGAGTATTCATAAAGCTAAGAATAGCCTCACGAGAATCAAGGTTAGCAATAGCCTCCATATCTGCTACGATAGGCTTATAGCCATCCTTGTTCTGACGGGTTGAATCCATCATCATGGCATAAAGGTCGCCTATCTTCTGTGCTACACTACCCTGCTCGTTCTTCTGTTTTGAGAGATCTTCAATCAATGTACGAATCTGCTCCTTGTTCTGTTCTGCTACCACATCAAAACTACCGAATCGAGGGTATTCTGGCTTGAGCGGATTGTTTTTTCTCCAACCACCACAAGCGTACTCATAGAAGTCTGTACCAGGAGCCACAGAATCGTTCATGTTCTCCGTCTTAATACCGATACCAAGCTGCTGCTGGCATCCACATAACGTAATAGAAGTTACCATTACTGCTAAAAACTGTCTTACTTTCATTGTGCTAATTATTTTATAATTAAATTCTTATTCGTCTTATAGGACTCATAGGACTTATGAGACTTATTGGTTCCATGGGGCTTATGCCCCTTATCCCATCAGTTGTTCCCATTCGGTCATTGCAGCATCAAGCTGCTGCTGCAATTGTGTGTACTTCTCCACCAACTGCATATCGTTCTTCTCTGCAAGCGAAGCTTCCACTTCTGCAATTTCTGCTTCCAGTTTCTCAATTTTCTCCTCACATGCCTTCAGCGCCTTTTCGGCTTTTGCTTTTGCTTTCGCTTCGGCTCTCTGCTGTTCATAGTTCTGTCTATTATCCACCACAGGAGCCTCTACTTTTACTTCTTTCTTGACGGTCTGTTCGGCAGCCTTTTCCTGACGCAGGCTGATACTGCTCTTTTCGATAGGCTCGAACACCTTCTGATCCTTAAACATATACACCTTGTCAACCAACCCATTGAGGAAAGCACGATCATGACTCACGATAATTGCAGTACCGTCGAAGTCACGGATGGCATTTTTCAGCACATCTTTCGACTGCATATCCAAATGGTTCGCAGGCTCATCGAGAATCAGCAGATTGACGGGTTGCAACAACAACTGAATCATCGCCAATCGGCTTCGCTCACCACCCGACAGCACCTTAACAAACTTATCGCTTTCTTCACCACCAAACATGAAAGCACCCAGCAGATCCCGCACTTTCGTTCGCATATCACCTGTAGCTACACGGTCAATCGTGTCGAACACCGTAATGCTGCCATCGAGCAACTGTGCTTGGTTCTGCGCGAAATAGCCAATTTGTACATTATGTCCTATCTTCAGATTGCCGTCGAAAGGAATCTCACCCATGATACATTTTACCAACGTAGACTTTCCTTCACCATTGTTGCCCATGAAGGCCACTTTCTCGCCTCGCTTAATGGTAAGATTCACATGTTGGAATATCAGATGATCACCGTATGCCTTTGCCACCTCATCGCAGATGATTGGATAGTCGCCACTACGTTGGCAAGGAGGGAACTTCAATCGTAACATCTTGGTGTCTACCTCGTCTATCTCAATGGGAATAATCTTCTCCAACTGCTTCAAGCGGCTCTGCACTTGATTCGACTTGGTAGGTTTATAGCGGAATCGCTCTACGAAATCCTTAATATCAGCTATTTCTTTCTGCTGATTCTCATAGGCTCGTATCTGCTGCTCACGTCGTTCGTCTCTCAACTTCACGTATTCATCATACTTCACCTTATAATCATTGATGCGTCCACAGGTAATTTCAATGGTACGATTGGTGATATTGTTGATGAATGCTCTATCGTGACTCACCAGCATCACTGCCTTAGCACTGTTCTGGATAAACTGTTCCAACCACTGAATACTACCGATGTCGAGGTGGTTTGTTGGCTCGTCGAGCAACAACAGATCGGGTTTCTGCAACAGAATCTTAGCCAACTCTATTCGCATACGCCAACCACCTGAGAACTCGCTGGTGGGACGTAAGAAGTCTTCACGATGGAATCCCAGACCAATCAGTGTTTTATCCATCTCGGCTTTCATCGCCCACTCCTCAACATGCATTCCTCGGAATGCTAATGCAGTCTCGGCTTCCAATGTACGGGTATCGCTCACCTCCATCACCTGTGGCAGATAGCCTACCGTCATCTCGCGCGGACGAGCCACCACCCCACTCGTGGGCTGTTGTAGGCCGGCAATAATCTTCAGCAGGGTCGATTTCCCTGCGCCGTTCTTACCAACTAAAGCAATACGGTCGCGAGGATTAATCACAAACCCTATCTCCTGAAACAGAGGCTTTGCACTGAATTCAACACTCAGATTCTCTATCGATACCATTTTCTTTTATTCTTGCACTTGAATCTCT
>JAGAAL010000020.1 GCA_017615245.1 Bacteroidaceae bacterium | reverse complement strand
TGGGTGAACACCTATTTGAATATCCCATTGTCGGAGGCTCGGCGGTGATGATGCCTGATAGCTTCAACCTGCGACCGGTCTTCTTCCCGATCTATCGGCTAGTGAAGTATCCCGCCCGCGATTTCCGTCTTGGACGTCACCTGCTGGATCGCAATCTTGATGCTTTCGTCGCCGAACTCATGCGCGACTCGGCTGCCACCGATTCCGCCTTCCTCGATAGTCAGCCTAAGCACTATCGTGAAGCCCTGATGCTCTACAATCGTCGCAAGGCAAAGCCAATCTACGATAATCCTACCTTGGAGGCCGACTACGAGGACTTCTTGAAGATTTATCGGGAAAAAACCGATGCACGAACACATCATTCGCACCTGCGTGATGTCTATGGTAACACCTATTGGTATTACTATTTCACCAAATAAATTAACGAGCTGCTCAATCGGGCAGCTCGTCTTGTTAAATGCTCAGTTCGTCGAGAACCTTGAATAGCTTCTTGTCAAACGGCTTGTCTTGACGGATAGCCTCCGAGAGGGGCACATAAACAATCTCATTATTGCGAATGCCAACCATCACATTGCGTTGCCCTTGAATGATTGCTTCAATAGCTCCCACGCCGGTGCGTGATGCCAATATGCGGTCGTGGGCTGTGGGGGAACCGCCACGTTGCAGATGTCCGAGAATTGAGACGCGCACATCGAACTGCGGGAATTCCTTGCGCACACGGTCGGCATAATAGAGGGCGCCGCACTTAGGACTTTCGGAAACGATAACGATACATGAACGCTTCGACTTTCGGATGCCATGTTCCATGAATCGTGCCAACTGGTCGGCTCGCGTCATATCCTCAGGAACGATGGCTGCCTCGGCACCGCAGGCAATGGCGGAGTTCTGAGCCAGGAAGCCGGCGTCGCGCCCCATCACCTCAACGAAGAAAATGCGCTCGTGGCTTTGTGCCGTGTCGCGGATTCGGTCTACACATTCCATGATGGTGTTCATGGTGGTGTCGTAGCCAATCGTTGAATCAGTACCGTAGAGGTCGTTATCAATGGTGCCGGGCAGGCCAATGCAGCACACGTCGTATTCGCGTGCAAAATCCATGGCACCTGTAAGCGAACCATTTCCGCCGATAACCACCAGAGCCTGTATGCCGGCTTTCTGCATTTGCTCGTAGGCACGGGCTTTTCCCTCTTCAGTCATAAACTCCTTCGAGCGGGCTGTCTTCAGGATAGTGCCTCCCAAGCCGATGATACCGCTTACATTCTCTGTTGAAAACTCTTTAAACTCACCGTTCATCAGACCTTCGTAGCCACGATAGATGCCTACGGGTTGAAAGCCGTTGCAAATAGCCGCACGGGTGACGGCACGAATGGCTGCATTCATGCCCGGTGCATCACCACCCGAGGTGAGTATTCCTATCTTATGAATCTTTGCCATATTGAATATTGAGAAGTGTAGAGATTGAGATGTTTATAGAATGGTCTTCACAGCTTCAAGCATACCCTTCTCCTGAATCAGGTCGAGGTCTTTCTTCACCAGTTCGGCAAGACCCTTGACGTTGTGAAGGTCTTCGCCCCAGATGAACTCTGCTGAAAGCACGCCGTCAGTAACTTGTTGTGTGTCGCCTGTTGCCCAGAGGTCTTTCAGCAACTGCATGATCTTCTCGTCGTCGTTGGGAACAATCTCGGCACCGTCCTCACGCACACCGCCCTTGTAGTAGGTGATGATGGCGGCCAGACCGAACACCAGTCCCTGTGGCAGTTCGCCCTTGCGTTCCAGATAGGTCTTCACGCCAGGCAGGTCGCGAGCCTGGAACTTCGGGAACGAGTTCAGCATGATGCTTGTCACCTGATGGTCAACGTAAGGATTGTTGAAGCGCTCCAGCACATCGGCAGCGAATTGCTTCAGTTCGTCCATCGGCAAGTTGAGCGTTTCCATGAGTTCCTCGAACTGCACCTTGTGGATATACTTACCCAATACGGGATGGTTGCAGGCATCACGCACAATGTTCACACCGCTCAGATAGGAAACGGGGGAGAGCACGGTGTGCGGACCGTTCAGCAGCGTCACCTTACGCTCGTGGTAAGGTTTCTCGCTCTCGGCAATGAGCACATGCAGACCGGCTTTCTCAGCGGGGAACTCGCGGCGCAGCTCTTCGCAAGTCATGTTCTCAGGGCGCTCTATCACCCAAAGGTGGAAGATTTCTGCCTGCACGACGAGGTTGTCCTTATAGCCAATCTTCTGCTGAATGTCGGCAATCTCCTTGCGGGGGAAGCCAGGAACGATACGATCTACAAGCGTAGCACAGACGTAGTTGTACTTTGTAAACCACTCCTTGAATCCTTCGTAGTCCTTTCCGAAGTCATCCTTCCACAGTTCGATGTACTGATAAATGCACTCCTTCAAGTGATGACCGTTCAGGAAGATCAGCTCGCAAGGCATGATGATTAGTCCCTTCGTGGGATCACCATCGAAAGTCTGGTAGCGGTGATACAGCAACTGAACCAGTTTTCCCGGATACGACGAGGCAGGCGCATCGCTCAGCTTGCAGGCGGGATCGAAGGCAATACCTGCCTCCGTGGTGTTCGAGATGACGAAACGCATCTCCGGTTGTTCTGCAAGAGCCATGTAAGCCCAGTTCTGTGTGTAGGGGTTCAAGGCGCGGCTGATCACGTCTATGCGCTCCAGTGTGTTAACGGCCTCGCCGTTCTGGCGCCCCTGCAGGTTCACATGGTACAGGCAGTCTTGTCCGTTCAGCCATTCCACCATACCTCGCTCAATGGGTTGCACAACGACGACGCTGCCGTTGAAGTTGGTTCTCTGGTTCATGTTCCAGAGAATCCAGTCCACAAATGCACGAAGGAAGTTGCCTTCGCCAAATTGGATGACTCGCTCAGGCATCACGCTCTTTGGAGCAAACTGCCTGTTCAGTGGCATTAACTTTTCCATTCTTTCAGTTGTTGGTTATTTTGTTTTTGCAAAGTTACGAAAAATCGAGCGCAGAACAAAAGAAACTCGTTTCATTTTTTTGCCGAGATGGAGTAAGTTCGCGCTTTTAGCGCAAAGTTACGAATTTCTCGGCAATCTACCGATACTCTTAACCAACATTAACGCGACAGAAGTGATTTTTTCTTCTGACCTACTTCATCAAACAAGGGCAATGAAGACGATTAGCTGTTAACGAAGTTAAAAGTCCAACTTTTTTGCACCGATTACAATATTTTATTGTAATTTTGCAACGTGATGTGTTCGGGCGTGACGCGCACGATGAAAAGTTATGTGCATTACCGACCCCATCCAGGCTCTATGCCACCTCTGTTTAATGATCTATCAAGCAACAATATACATTAATAATAACTTAAAAACAAAACATTATGATTAAAAAATTACGTTATTTATGCACGCTGCTGCTACTGGCTGTAGTAAGCGGGGCGTGGGCAGATGAGGTTACTCTCCAATATACAGGAAGTACCACGACAAACATGACAGGTGGCAATGATGCGGCTCTTGTTGGACTAAATGCATCAGAGTGGTCAGTAGTTAGTGATAAGGGTGGCGGCAATAATCATGCCGGCTTGAACAAGGATGGAACTATTCGCTTGTATTATAACGCTAATGGTTCTACAACATTGACTATTGCATCATTAACCGGTGCCACGATTAATTCAATTACTTTGAATTGTAAGGAAAGTAATAACAATGCATCAGTAAGTGTTAATGGCTTAGAGGTTACTGGCGATAATGGTGAATATGAAATTAATGCTTCATCATTTGTAATTGGCAATGCTAATACTTCAAATGTACAAGTTCACATTATGAGTATTGTGATAAATTACACTCCTAGTGCAACACCAGTAAAGAAGAATCCTACAGTGAACATTGGTTCGACAACGATAGATGTCGGTGCTACAACAGAAGTAACTACAAACGGACCAGCACTTACTCTAACTTCTTCAGCAGAAGGAGTAGCATCTATTTCTGGGACAATTGTTAAGGGTGTATCAGCTGGTACTGCCACTATCACAGCCTCTTGGGATGAGAATACAGAGTTTTATGGTGGAACAAAGACGTTTGACATCACTGTGAAAGATGTTTTTGTGATACAAGATGGTGTGTTTGATTTCACCGCTGGTAACAATTATGGCTCCGGTTACGAGCCTGGAGGTGTAAAAGTTCAGAGTGGAACATGGACAGCTGTTAATGTGACGATGACTACTGCCGGACGAAATTGTTGGTTTAATGGCACAAATGGCACATCGTTCCGTCTCTATAAAGCAAGTGGCGAGGATGCTGCTGGTACGATGACTTTTGCTGTTCCTAATGGTAAGGTTATCACAAAGATTCTGTTTGAAGGAAGCAATACAATGGATCAGATTGTTGCTTTAGCGGGTACTTATTCCGTATCCGATGATCTGATGACAGGAACATGGGAAGGGACTGCCAATAGTGTGACCTTTACAGCAGAAGATGCTACTAAAACAGCAGTCTTCAATACAATCACTGTAACTTATGGTGATGGAGAAGAGCCTCCTGTAGTTGTTGTACCTGTTCCTACATTCGATCCTATTGCTGGTGAGGTTGAAGCTGGTACTATGGTTGAGATTGTATGTCCCGATGAGGCTGATGGTGTCGAGTACTCTTTTGACAAAGAAACTTGGACAGAGTATTCTGCCCCAATTGAGATTACGGAGGAAACAACAATTTATGCACGCGCCTACGATGAAGAAGGTAACAAAAGTGAGGTTGTTTCAGCTAAATATACTATCAAACCTGATGCGCCGATTTATGAGACAGTGACACTGCCTTATGAAGAAACTCTTGTAAATAGTCAAGGAAAATTTGTTATTGAGGATGTTTCTCTTGGTGGTCTTGAGGCTGTTTGGAAGACTAGTAAATATGGTATGACAGCTAATGGTTACGGATGCACTGATAATGTTGAAAGCTGGTTTGTAAGTCCTCTCATTACCACAGGCGATGTTGCTTCTATTTCAATGACTTTTGAGCATAATGTGCGCTATTTCGCAAGTACTGATGTTGCAAAGGAGCAGGCAACGCTTTGGGTGCGTGAAGGTTCTGAGGGCACATGGACGCAGTTGATAATTCCAACAATGGACAATGTGGGTAATAACGATTTCACAAGTGCAGGTGTTATTGATCTCTCTGCTTATGCCGGTAAGACTATCCAACTTGGTTTCAAGTATTTGGCAACCACATCTAATCCTGGTCGTTGGGAACTAAAGAATCTTAGTATTCAGGCTGGTACAATTGTAGAGAAGAAAGAAGCTGATCTGAGTTACGAAGTTGAGACCTTTACCGCTACGATAGGTGAGGACAATGAATTCCCCGTTCTTCAGAACCCAAATAATCTGGAAGGGATTACTTATAGTTCAACAACCGAAAGCATCGCTACAATAGATGAATCAGGTGCTATTACCCTTGTTTCTGCTGGTCAGACAACAATAAAAGCTTCCTTCGCAGGAAATGATGAGTATAAGGAAGGAAACGCAAGTTATCTGCTTGTTGTAAAGGAAAAGGCAATCGCTGGTTCAGACAAGTATCAACTGGTAGCCGACGCATCAACACTGAAGGCTGGTGATGAGATAATCATAGCAAATGTTGATGAAACAGAATTAGTAGCACAAGCTATCAGTATAGTTCAGAATAAGAATAATCGCGCTGCAGATGTTCTGACGTTGAATGAAGACGAAACAGTAACTCCATCTAGTAACATTGCAACGATACTGCTCGAAGGAGAAGAAGGTGCATGGCAGTTCAACGCAACGAATGGTGCAGAATCAGCAATAGGATATCTATATGCACCTGGTGGAGGTAACTATTTGAGAACTGCAGCAACTCTTGAAGATGTCGGTGAAAAAGCTAATGCTGTCATTACAATTGATGATAATGGAAATGCAAGTGTTGTATTCAATCTGATAGAAACAGGAAATAATGCAGAGCACCCACGTAACATTTTGAAATATAATGCTACTAACAACATCTTCTCATGCTATGCAGATAATAGTAGTGTAACAGGTACCGTTCAGATTTACCGCAAGGTGACTTCCACCGAGACACTGTTGGGCGACGTGAATGGTGACACGAAGGTTGACGTTGCTGACGTGACGGCTTTGGTGAACCTTATCGTGAATAATACAGAGCCGACAGCTGAGCAGCTCGCTGCTGGCGACTTCGACAATAGTGGCACTCTTACTGCTACTGATGTTGAGGCACTGGTACAGTTGATTTTGAGTAATCAATAACTGATTTCACTTTGAAGTGATTCCTGATTATGATAATAGCGGCAGTGGGTATCCATTGTCGCTATTTTTGTCGGAAGTTTATATAGAGCACTGTTCTGTACCTTATGGAGCAGTGTTCTGTATCATATGGAGCAATGCTCTATACCCCTATGGAGCACTGCTCTGTAACATCTGGAGCATTGCTCCGTATCATATAGAGTACTGCTCTGGAAGGTCTAAAGTATTGCTCCATGCGTCAAAAGCATCATTTTCGGACGATTAGAGCATCAATCTATGAGTGTAGGAGTGTGAAAATTGAGCGAATAAAGCGTAATGGAGCATACAAAAATGATTCGTCATATATTTCTCAAAACACTATTCATTATTCATCATCCGGCGTAACTCTTTGACTTTCAATATGTTACAAAGATGAATAGTCTCTGTGCTATTCACTGAAAGCTCATCTCCTCGTAAAACTTGCAAACTTGCAAATTGCATGCAAAATTTTCATGAAGCGTCGAGAAAGTGAAAAATAAGGGTGATAATAGAGATATAATAATATGTAAAGTATTATATATCAATTAGTTATGTATACTATTATTACTATTTATACTTATTTTTTCCTTCTTTTCACTCTAGCTAAAAAAAACGAATGCAATTTGCAAGTTTGCAAGTTTTGATGTTCGGGCACTAAGAATCTCTCGCTTGTGGGGTTGGGAGCCGACCTTTACTCTTCGCTGACAATGATGGTATGCTCGTAGATGTCGGAGAGGTCGATATCGTCGATGATGCGACTGCGCAGGGTGTCGCGAGTAGCCTGTTGTTCTTCGATGGGTGGAAGGGTTGCCCAAAGCACGCCGGCATCAGATTGCAGACCACGCACCATCTTTTCAATCTGTGCCATTCGTGGCTGGTCGGCTTCGCGGTTTCTGAACTGCTGGTAGTAGGCCAATGCCGAACTCATGTAGTCGTAGGCCGTAAGCGTGTCGCCGTTGAAAAGATAGCAGTAGCCCATACGGTAGAATGCATCGGGCTTCTCGTTGTTATAGCACACGTTGAGCGCCTGCTCGTAATAAGGCACAGCCTCTTCGTATTGCTTCAAGTTGAAGTGGCTCTCGGCATTGATATAGTAGTAGATGGAACGCTCGTGGGGAGCAAAGGGTTCGAGCTGGGGAATGATTGAGTCGAGTAGCTCACACGTCTTTTCATCATCCCAGTCGTAGTAGTAGCAAACAGCGAGGAATGCACGGAAACGAGGGTTGAGCTTGTAGTGCTTGTCCAGTTTGTCGAAGAGCAGCAATGCCTCGTGGAACTTCCCACTTTGGAAATACTCAATGGCTTTTCCGAGAAGTTCCGAGTCGCTGGGCTTCTCGTCGTGGGGTGCTCTCCACGAAAGCAGGCTCAGGCACATGCCGATGACGATGACTGCAAATAGGGCTCTTCTCATTCCTTTCCTGTATAGAATTCAATCAGTTCGCGGATTGCTTTCTGGCAAACCGCACAGAACTCCGGGTTCTCGTTGGTACGCATACGACAATCGGGGTATGCACGATAGACACCTTTCAAACTGTAGCCTGCACCCTCGTAGACGCCTATCTGACTGGCAGGCGTATCAACAACCTGCTGAGCCGTTGTCTTTCGACGCTTCCCCTTGTTCGAGGCGGGTTGCGGGAGTGGGGTGGGGATAACGGTGTTGGCAGGCAAAAGGTTCTGCCATTTCTTCGAGAAGTCGGCCAACGTGGTGATGTTTGGCTCCCAAGGCTCTACGTCGTGCGGATACATCGGGATGTCTTCGTATTCGTAAGCATATTCGTCGGCAAGTCCTGCAAAGCTGTGCCCGAACTCATGCACGACAACAGGTCGGAACATGCGATGGTGAGTCATCGTCAGGTTGTAAGAGTTCAGAATGCCTCCTCCGCCGTATTCCGAGGTGTTGACCAGCACGATGATGTGCTCGTAGGGTGTTCCTGCAAGCCAGTCGTGAAGCGTCTTCAGATGCAGCGTCGTGAGATAGCGGTTGCTGTAGAAAGTGTCGAAGTGTGACTTCAGCGCTGTGTTGCGCCAGATGCCTTTCGAGGGTTCGCTGGTTCCACTCTCGCGGGAAGGTGCCTTTACGGCAATGATGTTGAATCGCGAGCGCAGCGAACGGAACGGCTCGTGGGCGAACATCGCCTCAACAGCAATGTTTACATCTTCGAGGAATATCGGCATTTCCTCCTCGGTATAACCCTCAGCGATATAGACGATGTGGATGCAGCGCGTGGTGTCGTCAGCCTGTTGGATGACGGTGTAGGGCGTGACGTCGTGGTCACCAATGTGGCGGATAAGGATGTCGCTAGGTACAACAGTATGCGTGAGCGTTGAGGTGACCTCTCGGCGATTGTTACGCAGGTCTATGGTCACATCGACGGTGTCTTTCGGCATAGGCACGAGGAACACGTTCTCGAACGATTTCCAGGTTTCCTTAGCTTCGGGATACGACTGCCATTCCTGGAAGAGCGTGGAGAAAGAGTTGCGGTAGATGACTTCGCCTGTGCGATGATCGCGAACAGTAATTTGTCCGTTGCCTTCAACGGGTAGCTCGGCCAGTCGCTGATGCTTGCCATACCAGCCAGGTATCGTGTTGAGCTGGTCGACGGCTATGACCTGATGGGTTGCGTCGCCAGAGATAGTATAGTCGATTCGAAGTGTATTCTCTTCGAAATAATCGCTGAATGACTGTGCGTTGATACTGATGCAAACGTAGAGAAGCGTCAGGAGGAGGAAGGTTCTTTTCATAGTTGCGGGTAATCAAAATGGATAGGTGATGCCAAATGTGCGTGGCGGGAAAAGGGAAAGCATTATTTCTTTCTTGCCTTTTTTGCCTTGTCGGCCCTTTTTGCCTTTTTCTCCTTGTCGGCCTCTTTTGCCCTTTCTGCCCTTTTTGCTTCTACCCTGAAATGCTTGATTTCCTTCATGAGGTTCTTGATGTAGGGGCGTTGCCAGTCTTCGGCATGCTGACGCTTACCGTCGAAGAGCAGAATGTCGATGTCCATCCTCACGATGTTAATGGAACGGAAGGCTCTGGTATCGCCACAGCGGATCTGTACACGCTTCAGGGCGCTTTTGATTTGCGGTTCACGATGTTTCGAGTGGGCGATAGCTAGGCAATTGAGGAATTTGTCGGACTCGATGCCGACAGGATTCGTCCAAACGCTATCGGTAAACCGTATGTCGCTAAACAATTGCTCTAACAACTGCTTAGCAAGGGCCATATTCGATTCCTGACGGTCGTTTGACCCTAGGGAGATGACTATTTCGTACACATTATTGTTCATCAGGTGCAAAATTACTAATTATTCTTAAATGTCCTTCTTTTTTTGTGATTTTTTAGGAAATATAGTAATTTTGTTGCGATGAAACGACTCATAATGACTGTATCTGTGTTTTTGGCCGTGATGAGTGCCGGGGCGCAGATGAAATGGAACCAGCAATTCCAGAACTATATCAATAAGTACTGCGGTATTGCTGTGCAGGAGATGCAGAAATACCACATCCCTGCAAGCATCACTCTTGCACAAGGCATCTTGGAGAGTGGTGCCGGCAATAGCGAATTATGCCTAAAGGGCAACAATCACTTTGGAATCAAATGTCACGGATGGACGGGACGCACGGTTTATCATGATGACGACGAGACGCAGGAGTGCTTCCGCGCTTATAATTCTGCCCTGGAGAGCTACGAGGATCATAGTAAGTTCCTGGCGTCGTCGCAGCGATACAGGAGTCTGTTCCAACTGCGCGTGACCGACTATGAAGGCTGGGCACGTGGGCTGAAGGCTTGCGGTTACGCCACCAATCCACAGTATGCCGATAAGCTCATCCAACTCATTGAGTTGTATAAACTCTACGAATTTGACCGTGGCGGAAAGAGCAAGGGAGGCAAAACTGTTGTCACCCCGCAGGACGAACACGTCATCCGCATCTACAATCGCAACCTGTATCTCATTGCCCGACAGGGTGACACGTTCCGTTCGCTGGCTAAGGAGACGGGAATCTCGCGTCGGAAGTTAGCGAATTATAACGAACGCGATAAGAATGATGTGCTGTCGGAG
>JAGAAL010000019.1 GCA_017615245.1 Bacteroidaceae bacterium | reverse complement strand
GACGAGGTTGACTCGGTGTTGATTGACGATGCCCGTACACCTCTGATTATCTCTGGTCCTGTGCCCAAGGGCGACGACCAGATGTTCGAGGAGTATCAGCCGTTGGTCGAGAAACTGGTCAACGTTCAGAAACAGTTGGCTACGCAGTATCTGGCCGATGCCAAGCAGAAGATTACAGAAGGTAACCGTCTGATAGAGGCTGGTCAGAAGAAGGAAGGCCAGCAGATGGTCGACGAAGGTTTCCTTGCCCTGTATTGTTCTCACAAGTCAATGCCAAAGAACAAGCCCCTCATCAAATACCTCTCTGAGGAAGGTATCAAGAGTGGTATGCTGAAGACTGAGGAGACCTATATGGAGAACAACAACCGTCGTATGCCTGAGGTTGTAGAACCCCTCTATTTCGTGGTTGACGAGAAGCTGAATTCCTGCGACCTGACAGATAAGGGTACGGCCTGGTTGGCTGGTCAGGTCAACGATAAAGACCTGTTCGTGCTGCCAGACATTACGTCACAGCTTTCTGCCCTTGAGGGTGAGACTAACCTCACAGACGAGGAGCGCATCAACAAGAAAGACGAGATGTTGCAGCACTATGCCGTTCAGTCGGAGCGCGTACATACCCTCCAGCAGTTGCTGAAGGCCTATTGTATGTTCAACAAGGACGACGAGTATGTGGTCATCGATGGTGAAGTGAAGATCGTTGACGAGCAGACTGGTCGTATCATGGAGGGACGTCGCTGGAGCGATGGTCTGCATCAGGCTGTTGAAGCTAAGGAGCATGTGAAGGTGGAGGCTGCAACACAGACCTTTGCCACCATTACTCTACAGAACTACTTCCGTATGTACCACAAGTTGGCAGGTATGACTGGTACCGCCATTACTGAGGCAGGTGAGTTCTGGGATATCTACAAACTCGATGTTGTGGAGATTCCTACCAATGTGCCAGTTATTCGTGATGACCAAAATGATCGTGTTTACAAGACCAATCGTGAGAAATATAAGGCTGTCATCGAGGAAATTGAAAAACTTGTTGCAGCTGGACGTCCAGTCCTTGTGGGTACTACCTCCGTCGAAATTTCCGAGATGTTGAGTAAGATGCTCAATATGCGCAAGATTCCACATAACGTCCTCAATGCAAAACTCCATGCACGCGAGGCAGATATCGTGAAAGATGCTGGTCAGACCAGTCGTGTGACCATCGCTACCAATATGGCGGGTCGTGGTACCGATATCAAGCTCTCGCCCGAAGTACGTGCTGCAGGCGGTCTCGCCATCATTGGTACAGAGCGTCATGAAAGCCGTCGTGTTGACCGTCAGTTGCGTGGACGTGCCGGACGTCAGGGTGATCCAGGTTCATCAGTCTTCTACGTCAGTCTCGAAGATAAACTCATGCGACTTTTTGCATCCGATCGTATTTCGAAGATTATGGACCGTATGGGTTTCGAAGAAGGTGAGATGATTGAACATCCAATGATCAACAAGTCTATCGAGCGTGCACAAAAGAAAGTCGAGGAGAACAACTTCGGTATCCGTAAACGTCTGCTTGAATATGATGACGTGATGAATAAACAACGTAAGGTCATCTACGAACGTCGTCGTCATGCCTTGATGGGTGAGCGTATCGGTATGGATATCTCTAACATCATTTGGGACCGTGTTAATAAGGTCATTATGGAAAACGACTACGATGGCTGCAAAGAGAGTTTCTTCCGCCTATTCGCGATGGAGTTCCCATTCACAGCAGAGCAGTTCGAGGACAATCGCGAGAAATGTATCGATGAGGCTTACGATACCGTTCTCGAAAACTTTAAGAAGCGTGCCGAACGTTTGGCTAATACCGCTTGGCCTGTCATCAAGAATGTGTACGAGGAGAAGGGTAACATGTACGAAAATATCCTCATCCCACTTACCGACGGACATCGTGGCTATCAGATTTCTGTACCGCTCAAGGAGGCATACGAGCAGCAGGCAGGCAACATCTTCATGGTATTCGAGAAACTCATCCTGCTCCATACCATCGATGAAGCTTGGCAGGAGAACCTTCGTCTGCTCGATGAACTCAAGCACTCTGTACAGAATGCCAGCTATGAGCAGAAAGACCCGTTGCTCATCTTCAAACTCGAGTCGGTCAATCTCTTCGACAATATGATTAACGAAATCAACGATGGAACCATCTCTGTCTTGATGCGTTGCAGTCTGCCTGTAGCTGATCCGCAAGAGGTACAGCAGGCACCATCACAGATACGACAGCCACAACGTCGTTACGTAGAATCGAAGCAAGACCTCACTGAGCCGTCAGAGACTCAGCGAGGTATGCAGCAAGCTGCTAGCGGTGACACCCGCTCACGTCAGCAGGTCGTACAGACCATCCGCAACGAAGGTCCTAAGATTGGACGAAACGATCCTTGTCCTTGCGGCTCAGGAAAGAAGTTCAAGAACTGTCACGGACGTGGACTCTAATAAGATATAAGGTGTCAAAAAGAAGAATCCGTCAACCGATTGGTTGGCAGATTCTTTTTTTGTATGAAAGGTCGCTTTACTTCAGCGTAAATATGAACTCAAGGTCAGTATTGTCAACGTTGCCTTTAAGTGTGAGCAAACATGTATCAGGATTTTTGGAGAAAGATACAGAAGCATCACCAGTGAAGAGACTGATAGCTGTTGCTGCATTGTTCCATGAATAAACGAGATTGCCTACATTCATATCTGACCAGCGCCATATGCCTACGTCATCATGTCTGTTCAAGTAATTGATGGCAAACAGACCATTAGCATCAAAGTAGATGCCCTCGATGACAGTTCCTGCCTCAAACTGGTCTTTCAGTGTTCCGACATTATCCTCAAACCATTTCTTTACATCGAACAGGTCGGTAGGACCGGCGAATTCCTTGTATACTTTCTTACCATTGAATTTACAAGCTGCATAGAGTGTCTCAACCTTCCATGCGTGGCTGCAGAGGTTGTCAGTCATCACGCCTGGAGTTACTGACTTCGATGTGTCGATTGTGCCTGTAGTCTTGATTGTAGTACCTCCCTTCCATGTGATGGTGATGTCGAAGGTATTGCTGCCAGTTGGCTGGAAAGCAACCGTCATGCCGTTGCTAAACTTGAACACACCGTTTTCATAGGTGAACGTACCGAAGTCATATGTGAAATCGACTAAGTCTGCACGTGTTTCGCGTGCTGCGATGGGTTCCACTATGCTTGCTATCATGTACGAACCGTTCCCCATAATGCGTAACTGCTTGATGCCGGCTTCATTGTCTGTGATATTCACCACCTTTGCCTCGTTCTTGTAAGGAGGGGTTGTAAGTTGAACCACACCATTGTTTTGATTATTATTGTTGTCGTCATCATCATCGCCACATGCGACGAATGCTGTTACTGCAAGAGCAACCATTGCTAAATAAATAAATTTCTTGATCATAATACTTCTATCTATAATTATTTATGATTACTTGAAAATGCGATATGTCAGTCGAAGGTTCAATACAGGATAGACCGTTATTTTCTCAAGAGCTTCGAATGCATCCTTCAGATCCTCGTCGTCATCATCGCCCAGTTCATCGTATTTGAAGTGGTGATTGTCTTCCCACGTAGTTCCCGAAGTCTTTTTTGCTCTGGCATAAAGGCCGGGAGTACCCCAGAACTGTACACCCAAGTCACAAGAAACACCAAAACGATGATTTTTCTGAACAGCGCGACCAAAACCAATACCTAAGTATGGCTTGAAGGCATTAACCTTTGCCTTGATGAGAGCATTACCATCCTTGTCGGTGCTGACTGCATACTCCTTATCACCGCTACCTAAAAGTAAACCTAATGTTCCGTAATCAGCAGGGTTCCTCAAGATAGGAGAGGTGTTGCGTATCTTTACAATTTCGTCATTTCCGAAGTAAGCTCCAGCAGTCAAGTGGAACGAACTTGATTTAAAAGGATAGTAATCGAGCAAGAGCTTTCCGTCAAAGATGTTGCTCTTACCTTCGATTTTGATGTCAGGATAATAAGTCGCTATATCTCTGTTTTTAAGATGAATCTCATCATCTACCTTGATGGTAGGAACAAACGAGATTCCAGCACGAACGGCAGCAAAGTCCTTGATAGGAAAAGCTACATCGAATCCGATACCGTCGGTACCTCCAGAGGTGCCCACACTCATGTGGTCGAAATAGCCGAATTCAATGTCGTTCTGAGCATGTAATCCCTGTGAAGCACCGAGTGCTACAAGTGCAAGTACAATTAGTTTCTTCATGTTATACATTTTTATAGTTAATAATAATATCTCGCTGCAAATGTAGTAAAAAAATATATAACAGCACACATAAGCCGTCCATTTTTGTACTCAAATTCGAAAATAATGCTCAAATAATATGTCTTTTTGATATTATTACATTAAAAAGGTCTAGAGAGAATCAACAATAATTTCCTGCACCAGTCAGACTATAAGTCCAATTTCACTTGTATGCTAATTACAACTCGGATTCTGCCTGCAAACGTTTTGTTTTCTGCGTAAATACTCCTTGGATTTAGGCTCCAAACTCTGTTGGCCCTACTCCATGAAGAAAGCCTGCCCAAAAGAACTATACAGCCTATCTACTCCAAATAAATGCCCTGTTTAAAGGAACTAAGTAACTTGCCCAGTCCTAATGGAATAGGCTGCTGTGCCGTTGACATTATAGACACAAGGGGACATGGGGACAAGGGGACAAGCTTTTTCTGCGGTGTCACCCTGTCTCCTTTATCATCATGCTACTACTAATCTTTAGAATTTTAACTTAATAATTAACACTACTGACTTGTATCTATCACATTAAGTAACTTACACATTACAATACTAATATCTTACTAGCAGTGTGACTATAGATAAAAAAGGTGTGCACCGTAAATTTTTGCTGTCCCCTTGTCCCTTTGTCCCCACATTTTGCATTTTTCTTCCTAATTAGTTGTCAATATCCGAGAGATCGTAGTCGTTATCGGTACACGAATCGAAAGAAATGTATGCAGCAATGGTAATAACAGCAATGTAAGATAATTTATAACTACTCATATTTTGAATTTATAGTTTGATTACTCAATTCAGTACGATTTCAAGAGTTTTTTTATTCCTCCAAGAATGAGGAGATGTCGAAGGTCATGACTTCACTGATGTTCTTATTGTTTTTCTCAAAGAACGGACGGATGGAATTGACAAATGTGTTACGCAGTTTTGCTTCTGCGGATGTGATGAGGGAGTCGGGAATACTAACAGGATATACCCTGTGTTGCTTGTGTCCTGACATCGCAGGACGTGTGACGAAATAGAGGGAGTAGTTGCAGTCGGATACGCGAACGGTTGTATCTTTCTCTAATTCCATCTTCACGAGCATTCCCCCGTAGGTGTATTCCTGTGATTGGTTTGATACGAAATTTCCGAGCGAGTATGCTACTACGTGCTTGTCACCGTTGGAATCTTCGCGTACTTCGATAGGTTCGACCACATGGGGATGTCCACCTATCACATGGGTCACACCTTGATTGAGGAGCCAATCGGCCATAGTAACTTGCGAGGCGATGGGGCGGATGGTATATTCCACACCCCAATGCATGAAGGCGATGATGGCATCGGGATTCATTGCTTTTGCTGCTTGGATGTCACGACGCATAATGGTTGTGTCGATAGGGTTGACAATATTGGGTTTGGGCACAGGGATGCCATTAGTACCGTAGGTGTAGTTAAGGAGAACGATACGGAAGCCATTTTTCTCAAGCAGGAATGGGTATTGTTCACTACGGGCAGCTTCGTCGATATATGAGCCGAGGTGGGGCATACCCAAAGAGTCCATCATCATGATGGTGCGTTCTATACCTTTCTTTCCTTTGTCACAGGTGTGGTTGTTTGCCGTGAGCATGATGTCGAACCCTGCTTTCTGGCAGTCACGCAGGAATGCGTCGGGTGCACAGAAAGTGGGGTAGCCTGTATAGGGTTTATCGGCCAAAGTGGTTTCGAAGTTTGCGATGGCTACATCTGCCTCTGATATCTCATCGTGCATATATCTGAAACACTCAGTATAGTCGTATGTTCCGTCTGCCTGAAGTGCCCCTTTAATCTGCGGTCCATGTTGCATAAGGTCGCCTGCAAAGAGGAGCGAGAGGTGTTGTGTCTGCGGTTCTTCGACCACAAGCGTGTCTTCTTCGCTTCCGTTCGTCTGCGAGTTGGCAGTGCAGGAGAGGAGGAAAAGAGAGGTGAGAGATAAGAGATGAGAGGTGAGAGAAAAATGCCGTTTCATATATTTTTACTTTTGTTTGACGATAAATTCACCATTGCGGGTTACACCTTCGACTGAGATGTCGTAGTGGGTACACTCGCTGCTGTTGTAGAACTCTATGTATGCCTGTCCTGTGTTGTCGGTTGTGATAGCAGGATTCCAATAGAGGGTATGTCGATGATCCTTGTAGTCGGGTTGGGGACGATGGCTGTAGTCGGGTTGGTAGAACTCTGCGGGACGATTGAATCCCTGCAGGTTGATGACACGTCCTTTGCGTTCTGTGTATTCACCTCGTTCCAAGTTGATATAAGCGGAAAGTCCACCTGTGTGTTGCGTCTCTTTGAATCCGTCAAGATGGTCAAGCTCGTAGGCAGAAGGACGGCGTGAGTTGTCGGTCACGATATGGACGCCCTTGAGATAATTGAGATTCATGTAATACTTCCTAAGTATATCATCGCCACCACGAATGGAATCTTCGTCTTGCCAGTCGTAAGTGATATAGCGTTTCTCTTTATTGACTTTGCTACGCGGATTCTGGTGTTGCATGTAGTCGTAGATAGCGTGCTCATAAAACGCAAGGCGGAATTCATCATTATCGAACTTCCATGATTTGGGATGATAGCCCATATCGGTGAGGTCGTTGAAGAAGTCATAGAAATCGAGACGTTGTACAGGTAGGTCTTTGCGATGGCGGGCATGAGCACGATCGGCTCGGATTTGTACTTCGGGAATCCACTCGGAGGCATAGATGTCCTTACAGTATTCTTCCCAGGTGAGGTGCTGGTCGGGCATCGTGAAGGGTTTGTTGACCTCATACCAACTCAGTTCCTTTATGCTGTTTGGATAGAAGTATTCGCAGCGGATAAGCAGCATGATGTCGTGGTCGAGATAGTCTTTTTGGGGATTGTCTTGAATAAAAAACTCCTGCCCGTTGAAGGTGTGGATTTCGCCTTTATTCTTTTTCTTGTCGAACAGGGCACGGAGGATAAGCTCAGCAGTACCGTAGAAAGGATTGTAGATGATGCGGAACTGACCATTTGCATCGATTTGCAGTTTCCCGTATTGGTCGTTCACATGGGTTCCTTTCTTCTTGTCCTCTGGATAGAAAATCTGTGCAGTAAGGGTGATGGTTCCTCGGTTTTTCTTGAATACAGCACGATTGAGCCAGTTCTCAATGACATAGGAGTTACCGTAGATATACATCTTTCGTTCTGGTTCGTAGTCATACTGAGGATGTTTGAATCCAGCAATCTCACTCCAGTCGTACCGTCGCCAACCCTGAATCATCATGAGCAGGTCGAGGTCGGCACGATGTTGCTCATCGTTTGCTTCGAAGTAATAGTGGGGATTCTCCACATAGCCGCGGATGTCGCTCTCAAGCAGCATGTTGGTCAGCATATTGCCCGTGTTGAACGAGGGGTCGAGCTGCTGGCGGTCGCGTACAGACACGGATACATCCTGCTCCTTCAGCGGAATGCCTCGATGGTCGGTAATGATAATAGGAATCCTAACCTTCTCAAAGGGTTTAAGAATATGTGTGGTGTCATCGTTGACGTAGGCCTTTGCTGTCAGTTCCTTGAGGTTGTTGACGAAAAAGAGGCGGTCGGCATAGATGTTGCCTTCGCTGTCGAACACAGTAGCTTGGTTGACACCGCAAGGCAGGTCTTCCAGCCATGAAGCTACGATGCCATCGTCGCCCAACGGTTCGCACAGTACTTTACGGCCAGCACTCGTGATGGACACATACAGCTCTTTGGGTTGGGCAAAGGTCTGCTCGGTACTGATTTCTACTGCTTCGTCATCCATCACGACGCTCATGCAGACTCCTTCGCGCTCTACCTCCGGGAGGTCGAAGTCGTAGTGAATGCCATTGAGCATCATGCGTACCTTATAGCGGCATGAATCCTTAAATACATATTCCATAATACCTCGTCCCATGCGGCTGGGGGGAAGCGCCATGATGATGGAGTCGTTCATCATGAGCACTCCTTCCACATCAATACGTTGTTTCTGCTCGTTGACTGTTTCCCAACCGATACGAGTGGTGTGTCCGGCTACGATATGTCCGCTCTCGGGGTAGAAGTGTGCATTGAGTTTGGGTTCGAGATAGTGGCGTTCGTAGTCGCCTACCGTGACCTTCAGGGGCATACTCTTGGTTTGCCAGGCAGCATCTACGGCAGGTTTTTGATATACGGGAAAGACACGTGAAAACAGGCCGCAGAAGTTTCGGTTCTGCTTCTGAATATCTTCCTCGCCACCAAGCAGATGCTCGTTTATGTAGTCAGAGAGAATTTGCTCGGGTATGTAGGCATAGTTGAGCATCCATTTTGTGTAGGCTCGTACTTCGTAATATCCAGCGAAAGCAGAAGGGCTGATGGCAAACTGCCCGTGTGCATTTCCTGCCTCGTCGATTACCAGTTTCTGGCGTTCAACCAGATAGCCTTGTTCGTCAAGCAGTTCGATATAAAGGATGCGGCTTACTGGTTTGGGTTCATAAGTATCGGCTGAAATAACATAAGCTTTGTACCAAATAGTATCACCTGCGAAGTAGCAGTTGTTGTCAAGGTGCAAATACACTTTCTCTTGTGCTGGCAAGACTTTGCTGAACAGACTATCGGGCAAAATAGGTTCGGTATCCTCACTACAAGTCGGCACAGCATGCAGCGCTGAAGAGAAGATCCACAGCATCATGAGGAGAATATGTAGCTTGCGATACATTGTTATTTCGTTATTTCGTTATGACGGTATCTCGGAGTCATAGGAATATCTCTTCTGGGTATTCGATATCGGTCAGGAAGAGGGCGTTGCCTGGCATGCTGCTACCTGCAGCACAACGGTCTTTCTTTTCGATAATCTTGCAGAAGTCATCAATCGTGATAGCTCCGCGTCCTACTTCTATGAGTGTACCCACGATGGCACGGACCATGTTGCGCAGGAATCGGTCGGCCTTGATGGTAAATATGCCGTTTTCCCAACGTGCATACATAATTCTGCAGTTGTTGGTCTTTGTATCGGTATGCAATTTCGAGAAGCTGGTAAAGTCTGTGTAGTCAAATAGTTGTGCGGCTGCTTCGTTCATCTTCTCATAGTCGAGCGTGAAAGGGCAGCGATAGCTGTAGTGACGGTTGAATGGATCTTTATGGTCGCTCACATGATACTGATAGGTACGTGCCGTTGCACTGAAGCGTGCGTGTGCGTCGGGTCGTACAGGCACGATCTTATTGATAGCAATGTCGGGTGGCAGCAGGCGGTTGAGGCGATGGGCGAGATCCACTTCTTCCCATCCCTCCCCAGAAGGGAAGGACACAATGTCGAAGTGTGCCACCATGAGACTTGCATTCACTCCTGTATCAGTACGTCCTGCTCCAACAACCTCGATGTCCTGCCGCAATAGAGTGGACAAAGCTCGCATGAGTTCTGCCTGAACGGTGTTGGCATTGGGCTGAATCTGCCATCCGTGGTAGTTGGTTCCGTCGTATGATAAATAAATGAAGTAGCGCATATTTAGACTTTAGACATTTGGCTTTAGAATCTTACCTAACGGTAAGGTGGAAACAAGCTTGAAGTCGTTCATATTTCACGTAGCAGCGATTCTCGGCTCGGAGGTCGTAGAGTACTTCGGCGAGTACTTTCTTCAGATTATCGTCGTAGCATGTAAGGGTCATTCCTTCGAGTGGTACGAAACGGTTGTAGGTAATGTCGATGGTGGTTCCGTAGCAATGGCAGGAGTTGGTGACAGAGTTTATGTTGCCTTGTTGCAGGTTCTGGATGTCGGATGCTGTACGGAGAACAGACGTGACGACAGGCAGATGGAGCGGATAGCCTTTGGAGTGAAGCGAATCGACGAAGTTGATGCCAATCGTGTTGAGCAACAACTGTGCTTTTGGTACCAGATAGGGCATCGAGTGGGTGAGGTCTTCTATCATATAAAAAGGAGAAGTCGAGATGTCGGTGAGAAGTCTCTTGTCTACATATACCATGATGTCTTCACGCGACTCTGCCGGCTGGATGCCATTTGTTTCGGCAGCAATCAGTTGGGTAGCGTTACTGTCGGGAAAGCACTCTGGGTAGCTCCACACTTTGCATGAGAAGAAGGGAGCAGGTGCTGAATCGGCAGTGAGGGTATCCTCGGGGATAGGTTCTTCTTCGGGAGTGAACTGAGTATTCTGATTATTTGGAATAATCGGAGTGTTCAGCGTATCTGGAACTTCCACTTTGGCTAACTCGTCGGGGAGAGGCTTCTCTTTCACCGGGCTTAGTTTCCATAGATGAGCAATGCCTGCCAAAGCAGCCACTACGACTGCGAATACGAGGTAGAACTTGGTTTTATTGTATTTTGCCTTTCCTTTTGCCATTGATTTTTTTTAATTTCACTGCAAAATTACTATTTTATTATGAATTATG
>JAGAAL010000018.1 GCA_017615245.1 Bacteroidaceae bacterium | reverse complement strand
CACGCGAGATGCTGCGTAAATGGGAGGCCGGTGACAAAGAGGTGCGTGAACTTTGGGAGATGATGAACAACTGGGTTTATGAAGGCTTTGATGTGACGTACAAACGTCTCGGAGTGTCGTTCGACAAGATCTATTACGAATCACAGACTTACTTGTTAGGTAAGAGTACCGTGATGGATGGCTTGAAGAAAGGTGTTCTGTATCAAAGAGAAGACGGCTCGGTGTGGTGCGACCTGCGTGACGATGGTCTGGACGAGAAACTGCTGCTTCGCCGTGACGGCACCTCCGTTTATATGACTCAAGACCTTGGAACGGCTCAATTGCGTTATGACGAGTTCCATCCGAAGAAACTGATTTATGTGGTTGGCAACGAACAGAATTACCACTTCGATGTTCTGAAACGTGTGCTGGTCAGATTAGGCTTCGAATGGGGTAACGATATTGAGCACCTTTCCTACGGTATGGTTGAGTTGCCAAGCGGTAAGATGAAGTCAAGAGAAGGAACGGTTGTCGATGCCGATGACCTGATGGACGAGATGGTTGCGACGGCGAAAAACGTGTCGGAAGAACTGGGGAAAGCCCATGGCTTAAGTGAAGAAGAGGCCAACACACTGTATCATACAATCGGACTCGGCGCTCTGAAGTACTTCATCCTCAAGGTGGACCCGAAGAAGACGATGCTTTTCGACCCGAAAGAATCTATAGATTTTAATGGCAATACAGGTTCATTCATTCAGTATACTCATGCCAGAATCTGCTCGGTGCTGAGAAAGGCTTCAGAAGCCGGCATTAACATCAGCGACAAGATTGACGTTGAGCACATACTGCCTGAAGAGAAATTGCTGCTGACCAGCATCTATACGTGGCCATCATTGCTTGAGCAAGCTGCAATAAACCGCAGTCCGGCTATGATTGCCAACTACATCTACGAACTCTGCAAAGGATTTAACCAGTTCTACCAAGAGTGTAGTATCTTGAAAGAACAAGACGAGAAACGCAGAATGTTCCGTTTGCAGTTGGCTGCAATGACAGCTCGTTTGCTGCGCAACGCGGGCAACCTGTTGGGTATGCAGATGCCTGAGAGAATGTAAAAGATAGTATGTGGTATGAACGTTTTTTACTTACCTGACGCTCAAAATGGAATGGTCTCCTTACCTGAGGAGGAATCGAAACACTGTGTCAAAGTTTTGAGGATGCAGGCAGGAGACCGTTTCTGCGTCACCGACGGCAAAGGCTCGTTGTATGACGCGGAGCTGGTGGAGGCATACCCCAAACGTGCTACCGTATGCTTGTCGAATAAGCGTCCGGGCTACGACAACAAAACGTTCAAGATTGAGATAGCTATAGCTCCGACAAAACTCAACGAGCGCACGGAATGGTTTCTCGAAAAGGCAACGGAGATAGGCATCGACAAAGTGCAGCTGTTTGCCTCGTATCACTCGGAGCGCCGAGTCGCTAATGTGGAGCGTTTCCGCAAGGTGATGATAGCCGCGATGAAACAGTCTATAAAGTCTAAACTGCCTGATATTCAAGATGTTATAGATTTTAACAAGCTCGTAAAACAGCCTTTCGAAGGACAGAAATTCATCGCATGGATCGACGACGACGTGACAGAACTGCTGTGCGACAAATACGAAAAAGGACAGAACGCGCTAATCCTCATCGGTCCTGAAGGCGACTTCAGCCCCGAGGAGGTGCAGCTGGCAAAAGACAACGGCTTCATCCCTGTGAGCCTCGGCGAGGCCCGGCTGAGAACGGAGACAGCAGCAGTGGTGGCATGCCATACGGTGAATCTGATAAACCAAATGAAAAAGTGATGCTGAAAAAGTTGCTGACAGTAGGTTTTCTGCTGCTGACATTGGGTATCTCAGCCCAGCAGACACAGATAGCGCTTCTGAAATACAGAGGCGGCGGTGACTGGTATGCAAACCCTATATCACTGCCTAATCTGGTGAAGTTCTGCAACCAAGAATTGCACACGAACCTCAATCCCGACATTGCGACGGTGGAGGTGGGGAGTCCCGATATCTTCAACTATCCGTTTGTTCACATGACAGGTCACGGGAACGTCACGTTCGACAAGGCGGAATGCGAGAACTTGCGCAACTACCTGCTGGCTGGCGGATTTCTGCACATCGACGACAACTACGGACTGAAAGACTTCATCATGCCCCAGATGCAGAAAGTGTTTCCTGAACTGGAATGGGTGGAGCTGCCATATTCGCATCCTATTTTTAAAGAACCATACGAGTTCCATAACGGATTGCCCAAGATTCATGAGCACGACCTCAAGACCCCACAGGCGTTCGCGATGATTTATGAAGGCCGTATAGTGTGCCTTTTTACCTACGAATGTGACCTTGGCGACGGCTGGGAAGACCAGCGCGTACATAAGGACTCCGACGAAGTGCGACTGAAAGCACTGAAAATGGGTGCAAACATTTTGCAATACGTTTTTACCAAATGAAATGAAAAGATGTCCTTGCTGTAATAAAATCATTACAGGACGGACGGATAAGGTTTTTTGCGACGACAAATGTAGAAACAACTTCTACTATATGGTCAACAGCGATCATAAAGCCTATATCCGTACTGTCAATAAAATACTGTTGAAAAACCGCGGAATCCTGCGTTCAGTGAATCCGTCGGGAAGAACAACAGTGCCAAAAAGTTATCTCGATGAACATGGCTTTGACTACAGCCTTTTCACGGGCATTCATACCACAAAGAAAGGCAGGCCGTATTACCTCGTTTACGACCAGGCATACAGTCTGGATGATGATGAAACGGTCAGCTTAGTGGTTTTCTATCGTGATGCTCAGTCCGTCGTAGGCTAACATCATGTTCGACGGCAGAGTCCTATTGACATCCTCGGCCTTTCCTATCGAATGGCTGACATGTGTGAACCATGCTTTCTTGACATTCAGATGCTTAGCGATATTAACCGCTTCCGGCAAGCT
>JAGAAL010000017.1 GCA_017615245.1 Bacteroidaceae bacterium | reverse complement strand
CTCCTTTTTTTTATTCTTCCTTCATCAATTCATCGAAAAACTGGTCTAAGTCTTCCTCGAAACCTTCCAACAGTTGATGGTCAAAAACCACGGTCTCTTCTGAGTCAATAATAACAAGGTCCTGCAATGTCTCGTGATCCTCATCAATCAAGACAAAGCTGAATGGCTGCAGGATACTCATTTTCTCTACCTCAGGTCTCAGATTCTGAATGCACTTGCGCAGAATAGAAGCGGCCTGATCATAGAAATCCTCCTCGGGTCTCTTTATCCACTCCTCAACGACGCAACGGTCCAACTCCTCGTCGTCGTCATTATAGGTACGAATTTCACCTGTATAGTTACTTACCAGCAGGTGTATGTCGGTCATCAGAGGATCGGCCTCCTGCGGAAATTTAGCAATAACCTTGCGAAGCGTTCGCTCGATCTGCTGGATGGTTTGCTGTGAAGCTTTCATGGAGTTTTGCTTTATTTTTTAACGTCAACGATAACGATAACGTCAACTATTGTTTTTTTTATGTTCAATGCTCAATGGCCTTAAAGGTTCTTTCCGTGGCAGTTTTTGAACTTCAGACCTGAGCCACATGGACAGGGATCATTACGTCCGGGCAACTTCTCTGCACGCATGGGCTGAACAGGCTGACGGTCACGGGTATCACGACCTGCTGCCTGCTGCTGACCTGAATCAGTGAGTTCACCACGTGACTCCTGGGTACGAGGACGCTCGCGACGTGAAGGATCGTCCTGAGGAGCTGCCTGAGGCTGCAACTCGGGCACCATAGCACGCATGATAACAGAAACTGTGCGGTCGTTGATACGATTTACCATATCGTCAAAGAGTTTCACACTCTCCAACTTGAAGATAAGAAGGGGATCCTTTTGCTCGTAGCTGGCATTATGAACGCTATGTTTAAGTTCATCCAATAGGCGCAGGTTCTCCTTCCATGCATCATCGATGGTATGCAAGATAAGAGCCTTGTGGAATGATGTTACTACGCTACGGGCCTGCGTATCGTAAGCTTCCTTCAGATTTGAAGGAATGTTATACTGACGCTTACCTGCCAAAACTGGGAACATCATGTTCTCGTACATCTGCCCCTGAGGTCCTTCGTAAACCATCTTTACAACCTTGTAGGCGTTAGCGGCCATAATCTCAGTCTTCTGGCCAAATCGCTTCAATACCTCCTGATATACTTCTTCTTCGAGATCGGGAAGAGAACCTTCCTCGAAATGCTCTTTTGTGATGGGGAACTCCATAGCCATAATCTCGAGGAAACACTGCTGGCAACCTGCAAAGTCGTTATTCTCCATGATGTTGCACACGCGGTCCCAGATCATATCGCTGATATCCATGCCCAAACGCTCACCCATTAAAGCATGACGACGCTTCTCGTAGATAACGGTACGCTGCTTGTTCATCACATCGTCATACTCCAGCAAACGCTTACGAACACCGAAGTGGTTCTCCTCGACCTTCTTCTGGGCATTCTCGATGCTGCGGGTTATCATACTGTGCTCTATCATTTCGCCTTCCTTGAAGCCCAGACGGTCCATCACACGGGCTATACGCTCGCTGGCGAAGAGACGCATTAACTTATCTTCAATAGAGACAAAGAAGACACTGCTACCAGGGTCGCCCTGACGACCGGAACGTCCACGCAACTGGCGGTCCACACGACGGCTCTCGTGGCGCTCTGTACCTATGATAGCAAGACCACCTGCTGCCTTTACCTCAGGGGTAAGCTTGATATCGGTACCACGACCAGCCATATTGGTGGCAATGGTAACAGTACCCAGCATACGTTCCTCGGGCTTACCATCAACCATAACGGTAGTGAGCGTGCTAGTACCAGCCTTGGCCACAATATCAGCCTCCTTCTGGTGTAACTTGGCATTCAGAACCTGATGAGGTATCTTACGCATTTGAAGCATCTTGCTCAGCATCTCGGAAATCTCGACGCTAGTAGTACCCACCAAGACATGACGACCTTCGTTACGCATCTTCTCAACCTCCAGAATAACAGCCTTGTACTTCTCGCGCTGTGTACGGTAAACACGGTCATTCATATCGTCACGTATCACCTCACGGTTGGTGGGAACCTCCACAACATCCAACTTGTAAATATCCCAAAACTCACCAGCCTCGGTAATGGCAGTACCCGTCATACCTGAAAGCTTATGATACATACGGAAGTAGTTCTGCAGGGTGATGGTAGCATAGGTCTGTGTAGCTGCTTCGACCTTCACGTGCTCCTTTGCTTCGACTGCCTGGTGGAGACCATCAGACCAACGACGACCTTCCATGATACGTCCTGTCTGTTCGTCGACAATCTTCACTTCACCATCCATCACTACATAGTCATCATCGATCTCGAACATGGTGTAAGCCTTGAGGAGTTGCTGCATGGTGTGTACACGTTCGCTCTTGACTGCATAGTCCTGCATCAACTCATCTTTCTTCGTAATATACTCCTCTTCAGGCAGATGCTGTGCCTCGAGTTCAGAGAGCTGTGAGGTAATATCTGGCAACACGAAGAATGTATCATCCTTTACGATATCGGCAATGAGTTGGTTTCCCTTATCGGTCATCTCTACCGACTTCTGCTTCTCATCGCAAACAAAGTAGAGCGGTTCAACAGCTTCCGGCATACGGCGGTTGTTGTTCTCCATGTAAATCTCCTCGGTCTTCAGGAGTCCTGTCTTGATACCTGGTTCAGAAAGATATTTGATAAGTGCTTTGTTCTTAGGAAGTGACTTGTAGGCGCGGAAAAGTGAAAGGAATCCAGCCTCGATATCCTTCTGGTCATCGCTATCAATGAGTTTCTTTGCCTCTGAGAGATATTGTGTGGTTTGCTTGCGCTGTACCTCAACGAGTTTCTCGATATATGGACAGAACTCGTCGAACATCTGGTCGTCGCCTTTTGGTACAGGACCAGAGATGATAAGTGGCGTACGGGCATCATCGATAAGTACAGAGTCGACCTCATCGACAATAGCATAGTTGTGTGAACGCTGTACGAGATCCTCAGGACGCATAGCCATGTTATCGCGCAGATAGTCGAAACCGAACTCGTTGTTGGTTCCGTAGGTCACTTCAGCCTGATAGGCCTTACGACGGGCTGCTGAGTTAGGCTGATGCTTGTCGATACAATCGACATTCATCTGGTGGAAAAGGAATACAGGTGAGTTCCACTCTGAGTCACGCTTAGCCAGATAGTCGTTGACAGTCACTACATGCACACCATTACCTGTGAGCGCATTGAGGAAGACTGGAAGAATGGATGTAAGGGTCTTACCTTCACCCGTCATCATCTCCGCAATCTTACCCTGATGGAGTACAACACCACCGAAGAGCTGACAGTCGTATGGTATCCAGATGTTTGGTGCACCATCATAAACCTCATGAATCAGTACTTTTTCATCGACAATCTCTACCACACCTGGATAGCGAAGTACTGCTTCACGGTCGAAGTCGGTAGGTGTGAGCGCTAAGTCCTCAATAGACTTCGCCTCACGGAAACGACGACAAGTATCTTTCACAATAGCATAGACGGTAGGTAAGATTTCGTCGAGTTTACGGTCGTACACCTCAAGAATCTGTGCTTCGAGTTTATCTACCTTCTCGAAAAGAGGTGCACGATCCTGAATCTCGGTCTTTTCAATCTGTGCCTTGATATCGTCGATTTCCTTACGCAAATCGGCTGCAGAAGCCTGAATCTCCTGCTTCAACTCTTGTGTCTTGGCACGCAACTCATCATTCGACAATGCAGCCATCTGTGGGTAAATCTTGTTGATTTTTTCCACAAACGGACGGATTGCCTTGATATCTCTCTGGGCTTTATTACCAAAGAGTTTGGTCATGAAGTCATTAAATCCCATTATATTTATTTATTTACAGCCCCCTCCCAACTCCCCCAAGGGGGAGTGATTGGACAACCTATTATAGTTTCAACTTATTCAACTGACTTTAAACTATCAACTTTACTTTTAGAGTGCAAAGATAGTGATTTTTTGTGATTTACAAAAATATTTACGATAACTCTTAACAACAAAGTGGATACCAAAGGCCAAATGGCAGCATCAAGACACTGTCGGACAGCAACAGCTGCAACAAAAAAGGCAACAAACTCTGCCAAAATTACATAATTCACTACACGAGTCTGACGACGGATAATGAACGGAATCCACACAAACGCCAAGGGGTTGAAAAAGATAACCAACATATTGGTGCTGACTCCTGCATGTTCGGAGAAGAAGAAGAGGAAGGATACCAGCAATCCTGCCAAGCCCACACAGACTGCCAAAGTGACATCAAGCCACTTGAACGTTTTCTTTCGGCGCCATTCGAAGAAACAAATAACGGCTACGATGACAAACAAAACGACAAATGCCAACATAGGCATATCGAAATTAGGAGCCGATTTCTCAAGGGTTTGCTCTAATGGGTGACGAGTCTCGCGCACCAAAGGAACTTCTTGTCCGTCCGTGCGAAGAATGGTTGCGCTATCAACATCCGCAGCATAGAACGAAGGGATAAACATCTGCTGTCGTTTCGTTAACGGGCAATCGAGTTCGTAACCCAAGATGAGATTCTCGCCGAATTCCATCCAACGATCAACAATATTGAACTGGTGAAGAATATTTCGTGCTGTCAGATGTAGGTCGGCTGCATGATAACGGACCTCACCCTTCACGGCACGCTCCATCATATCACGTGCACGTGTAGTACAATTGTCATATAACCAGTTGTAACGATATGTGCTGTTTTCCGGACGTAAGTTCTCCATCAGCAACTCATTGAGCGTGTTACACTCTTCCTGTGACAAGTTGAGCACCTGTTCCAGAATGCCTGCCCCCTCATCTTTGTAACGTCCGAAGAAGCCAACCGCATACTCTGCCCCTAAGATATAATCAGTCTCTCCCTTCACGAACTTAAACACGAAGTTGTCTTCATTGTAGTCAAAAACTCCATAATTGAATATCAAATCTAAATTGGCAGTAAAGTTATGAACGCGAAGCGCTGAGTGACCATACATGGAGTAGGCAACTGGTCCTGGTGTGCAGGTGAGTAATGATATTTCCAGCGAATCGTTGTTATGCGCTGAGGGCAATTCCTCTTGTGCTTGCATCGAAGCAAAAAACAAAAGGCAAATAATAAAAAACTTACTTCTCATTTTCCAACTCTTTCAGTTCTTTACCAAGATTCAGTTTGAAATAGACCTCCATCAACCCATCGTGCCATAATGCCTTATCTTCCGGAGCATATTTTCGGGCATTTTCAAGTGCTGACTTAGCCTGTTCGTAAATCTGGTTCTGTCGTCTCTTCGCACGTGTATAAGCTTGAGTACCTGGCTGATAATTATTGATATCATATACCTCACGTGCTTTATCGATATAGATACCGCCAATACTGCTGTACGACAAAGCATCGTCAGGCTGGAATTCTATCGCCTTCTGATAACATTGAATAGCGAGGTCTGTGCTATCAATACATTGCTCACACTTTCCCTTCACAAACCACAACAGTCGTTTCTGTGGCTCTACCTCCAGCTGTTTGTCAATGATGTCGATAGCCTCTACGTACTGTTCATGTTCCACATAGTAATCGATGAGGTGAACGTAGAAGTATTCCTGCTGAGGATCGGCCTTCCAACCCTTTTGCAGGTAATCGAGGGCCTGAACGGTATCGTTCATCGTCATGAGCGACGTACTGCCAATCTGGCACAAGAGCGCATAATCGGTCGTGTCTTTCATCGCCATCGGGAGGTACTTCATCACATTAGGATGCTTCGAAGCGTTGAAGGCCGAATAGACTGCTAATCGTGCAATCGCCAGGGTGTCGTCATCCAGCTGATAATCTTTTGCAGCAGTAATGAGCGGATGATGCAACGTTGTGAGATACAAATCAAAGAACTGATAAGCATCGTCATACTTGTTCTTCTTATAATAATACTTACCTCCGCTCTTGATATTATTGCGATAAGTCGACAACATATTTATTATATAAGAGGTGTACGACGGTCTCACCCTACCCTTTACGTCGGGCAGTCGGTCAAGACTGTCGCACGAAAATCCATATTCATAAATGCTGTTGATATATGTGAAATACTTAGCAGTATCGGGGCGGGTATTCAAATACATATTACGGTTCTCAGCCGTAGCCAACCCGTGCAATGTATGTAGCCGTAGGTAATGAAACTCCGCATCCTCGCGTGCCTCTTGTCTGTCAGTCATCAGTTTGTTCAGTATGTCTTCTGCCTGCTGATACTTCTCCTCTTTGAGCTGCGATTTCACGCTCTTGATGATTTTCTTCTTAACGAATGCGTCTTGCGCTCCCGCAGGTATTACTGCGACAGCCATCATCAATACCATCAACATTATGTAGTATTTGCATTTCATGTATTATCATTTTTTATCCTAAAAACTCATACGCACCATACCTCGGATGCCCCAGCGATTGATATTTGGATTGTCAAGATAAGTGAGGCGGCGTACATATTCAACGTGCAGCAACTTGAAGATGTTGTGCACACCAAGCCGTAATTCTATATACGGAGTCTTCTGGTCCATCACGACCGTGTTACATTCGTACGACCCGTCTGCACGGAAATGTCCTGGGAAATAGAACAGTCCGCTCCTGTCGCTTGCTTTCGATGGATTATTCTTGTCGGTCAACGTACCCCACAACACATTCACACCCACCAGTTCTCTCCACTTCAGCTTCTTCAACAGCGGAATACGATTGAACAGCTTTCCGTTCAAGTCCCATTCATACATCACCGACAGATAGCGGTCGTTGAGGAACTCAAGGTTGCCAATCAACGAGAAGGTATTGTCTTCGAGGATGTACGACTGGTTGGCAGCAGGATGGATGAGCAACGGGAATGGTACTTTGTTCCATTGAATTCCCCCTTGTATCGTAAAGTCCATCTTTCCGAAGCTGTTCGGAATCCACAGGCGCTTGTAGATGGTTCCTTCTGTCACGTTGTATTCATACTCACTACCCAGCAACTTGTTGAAGCCCATCGTGTGGCTCACCGTAATAATCGGAGCGTCCTTGTTGATTTTGAGTCTTCGCTGTTTCGTGTTGATGTATGCGGCCCCAGGTTCGAACGAGATGGTAGCCTTCGCTTCTGCGGTCGTCATACTGCGTTTCCACTTCGTAGGGTCGTTGACGGGTGCATCTGCATCATCGAGCGGCTGATAGAACATTGCATCGACCGGTTTGTTCTTCGTATGAGTAAACGTGGTATTGAACTTCAAACCATTCAGGAACTCGCGGTCGTAGGTCAGTTTCACCTCCTTTGTATGGTTAAACTGGTCAACACTTCCCGCCTTGAGTGCCAGGAACATGTTATCTTTATCCGTAGGGATGAACTTGTCGAACGGACTCACCACATCGTTCAAATAAGTAATCGAGAGGTTGTTCATCGGGAACTCACGAGGCAAATACGCTTTCTTGTTGAACGAATACGTAAGTTGCGCCTTCCCGTACACGTTATGCGTCTTCGTACCGTATGCCACATACCCGCTTGCAAAGAGATGAGGGTTCAAGTTCGCATTCGTCAAAGCCGACACACGGAAACGCCATTTGTCATAATGGTTGCTCGTGATGATCGTGTTGACAGGACCTATATCCACATAATTAGGATGAATGGAATCGCCCGTCTCCACAAAGTTCTCCACAAGCGCCTTGAAAGCGAAAATGACATATTTGAATCCCTTCACACGCTGCAAACGGTCAAGGAATGCTCCCATCTGACTCTCGCTCTGCGTCAGTTCCACCTCACGGTATTCGTTCCAATACTCATCGTCCTGCATTTCCGCATCAGGTTCCTTAAACACCGTTCCCTTGATATGTTTGAACACCTTGTCCGAAATCTCCTCGAACGAATAGTTGTTGTTGCGAATCACACGCTGCACCTGCAACTTTTTCAGGAACGAAGCCAATTTCAGCTCTACCAGCATATCATTGCTCACAGCCACTCGTTCGCCCGTAGGCAGCTCCTCAAAGTCTTGAGTGATAATCATGTTCTCCACGAAATTCACATCGCTGCGCATCGGGATGTTCAGCACCACCTTACGTACCTGATAGCTCGAATCGGCCATCACGAACAAGGTTCCAGAGAAACCGAAATCCTGTGGGTTATTAGGGGTAAACTCCAACTGAATAACCTTATCGTTGCCAATCATCACCGTATCCTCAATGTAGTACCGATAGAATGAAATGGCACTATTGGCAATCGGACTCTTAAACGGATACTGCAACAGTCGGCACTCGTTTTCGTAGATATCTACATCCGTAAAGATGTCCTTCATCACCCCTGTGAGGATATCGCCGGTATTGACCAGTTCGTTCACACCCTTACTGCTTTGCGCTTTGATGACGGTCTTTTCCGTGTGTGGGTCCTTGCGGTACAGAATCTCCGAGATGGTCTCGTCAACCGTAAGCGGCAGAATCAGTTTACCCGTCTCTGGACAACGCTCCACATGGTCTTTGAGGAAGGCAAAACGTTTCATTTCGCTGTCCTCAAACACTTTCTCCGTGAACTCGTTAAGCGAGAATACCATCTTCTCGTATTTCGAATACGTGAAGAAGTCCTTCTGATGCAGGTCATACGATTTCTTATTGGCAATCACCTTCCGCATCAACTCCACGGCAGGATTCTCCCTGCGGGAGTAACGCGAACGACGAGCCTGCACCGTCACCTCCTGAATCTGTCGGGGCGAACTGACCAGCATGATCTTCAGGTTCTTCTTCTTTCCCGGAACCAACCGCACTTTCTGAGTCACATACCCCATCGTCGAAACCGTCAATTCATTCCATCGGTCGTCCTCCTTGATAGAGAATCTTCCTTTCGAGTCGGTCTGCCCTCCCGTCGTTGTTCCCTCATAGTACACGTTGACATAATCAATCGGCTGCCGAGTCTTCGAATCAATAACCACACCTGTCACTTGGGCCTTTGCACCAAGCGACAGGAATAGCATTACGATAATATATAACAAATAACGGTTTCTCAAAATATAGTCTTTTTCCCCCTATAGGGGGTCAGGGGGTCTTTAATCAATCTCCTCATCAGCCTCATAACCACCCATCTCACGCAATGCATTCTTTAACATCACGTACTGCTGGAACAAGTGGTTCACAGGCACCTCGTCCTTTGTAAAGTCGTGCATCGGACTCTTCAGATAGAAACTGAGGAATCGCTGGATGCCGAAACGTCCAGCACGAGCTGCAAGGTCACTCAGCAGACAAAGGTCGAGCAACAATGGAGCAGCAAGAATGGAATCACGACACAAGAAGTTGATTTTAATCTGCATCGGGTAACCCATCCATCCGAAAATGTCGATATTGTCCCAACCTTCCTTGTTGTCATTACGAGGAGGATAATAGTTGATACGCACCTTATGATAGTAGTCCGTGTAGAGGTCTGGCTGCTTTTCAGGTACGAGGATCGACTCGAGCGTCGAAAGTTTGCTGACCTCCTTCGTGTGGAAGTTAGCAGGCTCGTCGAGCACCAGTCCGTCACGGTTACCCAGAATATTCGTAGAGAACCATCCGCTCAGACCCAAGCAGCGAGTACCGATGATTGGAGCGAAACCGCTCTTCACCAAAGTCTGTCCCGTCTTGAAGTCCTTACCTGCAATCGGCATCTTGGTCAGCTCAGCCAATTCCCACATAGCAGGAATATCGACCGTAGTGTTCGGAGCACCCATGATAAATGGAGCACCCTCAGTCAATGCAGCGTATGCATAACACATAGAAGGGGCAATATGCTCTTTGTCATCAGCCTTCATCGCAGCCTCGAGGGCAGCGAGTGAGCCGTGAACCGGTTCGAAATAAGGTACATAGATTTCGGTCGATGCAGCCCATGCCACCACTATACGCGCACAGCCGTTCTTCTCTTTGAATGTGCGGATGTCGTCACGGAGTTGTTCTACCATCTCCCAACGAGTCTTACCTTCCATCACATTGTCGCCATCGAGACGCTTGGCAAAGTTCTTGTCGAACGCCGCTTTCATCGGAACAATCTTCTCCAGTTCGTCTTTCACTGGCTCGATGTCCTTTTCCTTGAGCACCTCTGCATATATTGCACTGCGGTATGCGTCAGCCGGATACACATCCCATGCGCCAAAGACAATATCCTTCAACTCAGTAATCGGAACGACTTCTCTGTAAGAAAGATACTTCTTATCGTTACCCTTTCCAACTCGGATTTTGTCGTATTCGATCATTGAACCGACAGGTTTTGACAATCCCTTGCGTACCATGAGTACGCCAGTCATAAATGTAGAAGTGACGGCACCCAGTCCAACGACCATGATGCCTAATTTACCATCTGCTGGTTTTACAGTTTGGTTAGCCATTTTTATTCTTGTTTTAAAATTTTATCCAATTTTTTTGCAAAGATACACTTTTTATTATTGACTATCAAATTTGATGTCATAAATGTTCATCCTTTTGACCATTCTTAACTACTTTCACACTATTTTAGCATGTATTCAGACAATTTTGCGATATCTGTAAGAATGAGTGATGGCACGGATTCATCGATTACTTCACTCTCCCACCCTTGACCTTTCAACCAAATGGTTTGGCATCCGATCTGATGGGCGGGCACAACATCTTTAGTAAATGAGTCGCCTATCACAACTGTATCTTCCGGCTTTAAGCCAAGTGCTTCAACCCCCATCATAAATATCTTTGGATCGGGTTTGCGTACGCCCACCACAGACGACTCTATCACATCTTGAAAATACTCTAACCGGAAATCCTGAAGAATAGTATGTATATTGCCATAGAAATTGCTCACAAGCACCAATGGATAGCGTGCGGAAAGGGTTCTCAGCACCTCACGACTGACCTTCAATACCTCCGTAACCCGTTGATAGCTGCGCAAAGCTACATGCTCAGTACATGCGCGACGTGTCAATTCTTCCACCTGCCACATATCATGTTCTGTCAAATACAGCGTTTCAATATCGACCTTGATGCGCAACAGGTCCAGAAAATTGTGCTCGGGTTTGATGAGTGGCTGCTTTGCCAACTCTCGTTCGGCATACACATAGCACTCCCTAAACTGTTCTTTCGTAACGGCTATCTGCTCTTTCTGATACATCTCCCACAGCACTTCTGACCAATGTACACTATTAGTGTCAAGCGTCCCACCGTAATCGAAAATGATTCCTTTAATATTTTCCGTCTTCAACATTTTGTCGTAATTGTTTACAGAAACGTTCGTGGGAATGACGCATATAGAAATACATGCCCATCAGAACGGTCATCTCGAACAGGGGATAGAGGTAGGGCATGTCGATGAGACAACTGACGTAGAGCACGATAGCTCGTGTGTTGAACGACAGCATGTTCACATACTTGATGAGGGGCAGGCTGTGCAGACGGAATTCGTCGCGAAGGGCTTGTGGTATGTATTCCGTGTAATGGGATTTCACACTTGCCATCAACTGCTGGAACTGAGGAGTCTGTGACTCCTGGGTTTTGGTATATGGTACATACGTGAACAGGAAGAACTTCCAGATGAAGTCGTCGCTCCACTTTGCCTGCTCGTACAATGCTTTTTGCTGCTTGTAGTTGTCAAGCTCGCTATTGGCGGCTCCTTTCTGGAAAAAGAGGTGTGCCTGGCGGTAATAGTCTGCCAAATTGCATTGGCGGCTATGGCAGAGCAGTCCCGATGTTGCCATCAGTAGGAATGCCCACCAGCTCCATTGAATCTCTGTGAACGGAATGTCCTGGGGAAAGAGGCGAATGGCCAAGGCTAAATAGATGGAGATGAACCAAATGTCGCCTGCTGCTCCGTCGAGGATACGTCCCAACCGTGTTTTCTTACCTGTAAGACGTGCCAACTGCCCGTCTGCGCTGTCGTAGATATTTGCCCACATCACCAGCAATACTCCTATGATGTTGTAGATGAGGCCTTCGGTCGTATCGGCTCTCTTCACCAAAAAGAAACCTGATGCGGCTCCCAGAATCATGGATAACACGGTGACGATGTTGGGATGGATGTTCAACTTGTCGAACAACAGGGTCCAATAATATCCCAAAGGACGCACAATCTTCAAGTCGAGCCACTCTTCAATATCATTTGACTTGAGGGTGGACTGCATTTTTGCTTTATTTGTCATCTTGTAGCGTTAATTTTGTAATCATTTCGGTCGCTTGCTTTCTACATCGAGAAAAACTCGGCCAATCATTTATATCTATCAATTGAATCATGCCATGATGGTTGACCACACAATCGCCTCCATAGATATCCAAACCTACGACTGCAGCTGCATGGCTACAAATATCAATTAGCTCATGTTCTGAGAAACGATACCCGTGTGACGGGCCATTGATAGCTTCAAGGCCGAACTTACTATGTCTATCGGATGCATAATACCATTCGATGAATGGCGTGCCACGCACTCCATAGAACTTGATGAGATCACCTTCGAGATGTTCGGACACTACCAGGGTGCTGATGCCACGTCGGCGCATGTCGTCGATTTTCTCTGCCAACTCCTCGGCATTCCGGACAAAGACCACATCGGCTGCCACTTCGGCATACCCCTCCCCTTTCTTCAACCAACAAGGGAACGCATCCCACGTAATATTGTCATTCGATTGAAATACACGACTGTGAGCAAACGACACATCTTCGTCGATCAGTATTTGTGTGAATTGCTTCCGTTCACAATTACGAATCGCTATTGAGGTATTGATGACCTTAACACCTTCCGCTTCAACTTCTTGCAAAAGGTCTAAGGTACTTGCCAATCGTCCCATAGAAAGGACAACATCGGCCGTATTCACATCATTCTTGACAAGCTGTTCCTCATGCACACATTTCACTATGTGTCCCGACTGCATCAAATTATCTGCAACCACATTCAATATGGCCGCATCACTATCTTCCATATTCGGAGAAAACTGACTTGCCCTATATATACCAATGATATTCATCTCAGAAAGTCCTCCGCCTTTTTAATATCACTCGCATGGTCTACATCAAGAATCTTAGAGAAGCGATAGGCTTGCAATTTCAAACCATCATAGACCATCTGACGCTGAAAGTTACGCATACGTGACATTCCTTCCTGTATGCAACGTTCGAGGGTCTGGAACGACGCATCTGTCAAACAATAGATTCCTCCGGAAATATACTGCGTATCTTCACGTCGCTCATCATAGAACCCCATAATACGCATCTGCTTATCAGTAGCGATGTACAGAGGTTTTTCATCATCAACAAAATCGGTCACAGCCATCAGACCGTCCCCATCCATATCCTCGAACGAACGGATATACTCCTTGAATTCATCTTCACGGAAGATTGTGTCAACCGTAGTCAAACAGAACTTACCTGTACCCAATACAGAATGTAGTTCGTAGAAACTATGCATGGAACTGGGCGTAGTCTTAACTATCAAGCGGATACGCGAATCGGTTTGTTGCAAATCGCGTAAGTGTTGCTGGGTAAGCGGTGTCAGGTTGTTTGTGATAACAACTATCTCTTCTGCATCATTATCACAGAAGATACGAATGAGACGGTCAATCATCGCCTCACCATTCAGTGTCACTAAAGGCTTTGGAATCTCAATTCCCTCCTGAGCCAGTCTTGATCCTTCACCTGCTGCTAATATTCCGTACTTCATAACACTAACCATTAAACGCTAATCTCTTTCACCTTAGTCCCAATTTTCATCAACAACATCCCGATACATGTCCATACCAATTCACGGAGTCGGCAAATGATAGAAATGAATACAGCAATGGTCATGGCCTCCTTCAATGTCAAAAGCACTCCTGCAGCCCCCGTCATTTTCATTTGAACGGTTGACATCGCAAATCCGCCCTCGCGTCCGCCTAACTGTAACGGCATGAAGAACAGCAGATTGGCGAAAAGCGACGTAAACGCCAAGATGACAAACGAATACATAAACAACTGCGGTACGGTTCCCTGTACGCTTACAAGTCGTAACATGAAGAAGATTTCGAACGACTGTAATACACGCCCCACATATTCCAGGCAGAATGAGCCATAGAAGCTACGTTTGTTCTGCCCTTGCAACTGAGCGATCTGGCAATCGATATTACGCAATTCGTCTGCATGTTTCTCAAGGAAACGACAGCCCCAGTTCTTGCAACCAGGCAGCTTGCTTAAGAACTTGATGATGCCCATCACCATTCCGCGCTTGTAGCCCCTCACAAACAGATAGATGCCGCTCAAGGCAAAAAGCGCAATGAGAGGCAGGATGATAGCCATACGGGTATCGATTGGGACAAATAGCACATAGAGGATGACGGCTGTGAGCCAATACCAGAAATGTGCGAAGATATGTGTCATAGCAAACAACAGCACGGACGAGGTGGCTCGTTCACGTCCCACATAAGGAGTCAGCTCCATAATCTTGTAGGGTTCTCCGCCCATCAGACCTGCGGGTGTTGCGTAGTTCAAGGCAAACCCTGTGATGGTAATCTTATAGAGTTTCCAAAAAGGAATAGGACAGTCTCCGCTTCCTTTAATGATGATACGCCACGTCCAGGCATTCATAAGATACAACAAGACCCACATGCCCAACACCGCAAATATCCAATAACCTGCATGACGGACATGATTCCACATCTCTACGAAACTGACTTTAAACGTCAGAATCATAATAATGATGGCAACAATTCCAAAGAGAAAAAATATGTTACGAGTCTTGTTCTTCACTGTCGCCTACAATTCCATTCCCATATCATTATCGTCGGTCACCTGATCGAGTTTCAGCTTGTCGCTATCATCCTTCTTCTCATAATACTGCTTCTTCAAAGGATGGGCATGAGCTGCATCATAAGTACGACGATTACGGACAACATCAATTGCAGTGTAGATTGCTTTGCGGAACGAATCCTCTTTAGCAACACCTTGTCCTGCGATATCATATGCGGTTCCATGATCAGGTGACGTACGTACAATCGGCAAACCAGCCGTATAGTTCACTCCATCATCCATCACTAAGGCCTTGAATGGTGCCAGCCCCTGATCGTGATACATCGCAAGGATGGCATCAAAATGGGTGTAATTGCCTGAACCGAAGAATCCGTCAGCCGCGTATGGACCGAAACACTTAATACCGTCAGCAAACAGTGCCTCAACAGTAGGCGTAATGATATCACGTTCTTCTGTTCCGATGAGTCCACCATCACCACAATGAGGATTGAGTGCCAGTACTGCAATACGCGGGTTATCAATCAGGAAATCCCGTTTGAGGGTGTAATCCAAGATTCGCAACTTTTCTTCAATGACGTTCTTGTTGATTGATTCTGCTACCATGCTAATAGGAAGATGGGTGGTAGCCAGAGCTACCCTCAGGGAATCATTCATCAGGATCATCAATGCCTTTTTTCCTTCACCCACTTTGTCTTCGATATACTCTGTATGTCCTGGAAAATGGAAATTTTCGGATTGAATGTTATTCTTGTTAATTGGTGCTGTTACCAATACGTCTATATCTCCTTTGCGATAATCTTCCAAAGCACGCTCAATCGAAATCAATGCGGCACGCCCAGCTTCGGGAGTAGATTTGCCGAAATCAATCTTGATTTCTTCTTCTCCAAAACAATTCACGATATTCAGCACATTCTCTTCAGCATCACGAGCACTGTTTTTCACAATAAAATTGGTGGCGCATTCAAATGACTTACGATGATACGTCGCTGTCTTTGGTGAACCATATACTATCGGAGTACACAATTCCAACATTTCTGGATTCTCAAACGTTTTCAAGATAATTTCATATCCTACTCCGTTGATATCACCATGTGTAATTCCAACTTTAATCTTTCTCATATTATTCATTTTTTAGTTTTCATTTGCTTGGCAGTCGCAAAGTGTATAAAGCCGCTTCAAGCCTACGTATCATCGTACGCTTCATCTTTTCAGGCGCATATACAAATCCTTCCACAACTATGATGCGGTTGTTGACTGTGTCTACGGTAGAATGGGAAACGAACGGACCACCCATCATGTCGTTTTTCATTTCCCACAAACCACGAGCCT
>JAGAAL010000016.1 GCA_017615245.1 Bacteroidaceae bacterium | reverse complement strand
GATTACTTCTTATCTTCCCCCTTGGGGGGACGGGAGGGGGGCTACTTCACCCACACCTTCTTTGTCTTACCATCCTTCATGCGGATGATGTTCATTCCTTGCTTCAGTTCGTTCGTATACATACCGTTCATCTCCATATACTGTGCATCCATACTGTCTGCTGTGATGGTGTCGATACCATCCACATCGTCTGCATAAGTGATGATGACATGTGCGGGCAAGATCTCTGGTACATCTAACCACTCTACTAACGTGTATCGTTCACTATTGAGGGATGTTGGCAGCTCTATCGCTGACAAAACTTTTTCGAGAAAAATGCAAATAAGTGTAAAAAAATAGCTATAAAGGGGATATTTATTCCTCCTTAGAAGATATTCTGATTGATGGTATTGACGACTGTCTGCACTTCCTCGTCTGTCATGAGAGGACTGAGTGGCAGGCTGAGTTCATCATCGGCCCAATGGTCGGAAATCGGCAAATGGAGATTTGCATACTGACTATATGCTTTCTGTCGATGGATGGAGATGGGATAATGCACCTGTGTTTGTATGCCATGCTCAAGCAGCAATTGCTGGAGGTAGTTGCGATTCTTGCATTTGATGGCATAAATATGATAGACATGACTGTTGTCAGTAATGTCGGGCAGCAACTCCACTGCTGGATGGCAGATATGGGTTGAATAATAATGTGCTATCTCGATACGACGGGTGTTGTCCTTGTCAAGACGATGCAGTTTCACACTGAGCACAGCAGCCTGCAGTTCATCAAGCCGACTATTGAATCCATCATAGTCGTGCTGATACTTTTCCGTCTGTCCATAGTTGGTAATTGCCCGAACACGTTCTGCCAGTTCTGCATCATTGGTGGTAACTGCACCGCCATCACCCATACATCCCAGGTTCTTGGCGGGATAGAAACTAAATGCTGCTGCATCACTATAGTTTCCTGCTCGTCTGCCGAACAGAGTGGACAGCTGGAGTTGTGCGTTCGAGCTGTATATAGCACCATGAGCCTGACAAGCATCTTCCAACACTTTCAGATGATGCTTCTTGGCTATCTTGTTGATGGCATCCATGTTGCACATCAGTCCATATAAGTGAACAGGGATGATGACACGAGTGAGTGGTGTGATATGACGTTCGATTTGAGTTTCATCGATAGTCGGAATTTCACGATGAGGTTCGCATAGCACAGGTGTAAGACCAGCACGAGTCACTGCAAGTGCAGTAGCAATAAAAGTATTGTCGGGAAGGATCACTTCATCGCCATTGTTCCAACTGTAGAGTTGTTTCCATGCCATCAGCACTGCAGTGAGGGCATCCAACCCATTACCTACTCCTATGCAATAATTGGTACCCACATATGCAGCAAACTCGTTTTCGAACTGCTCTACTTCGTTGCCTCGGATATACCAACCAGAATTGGCAGCACGGTTGAGAGCCGTCTTGAGATCCTCGCCAAACGAGGCGTTGATGCGTTTCAAATCAAAATACTTTATCATATCTTTTTTTAGACTTTCTTTCCCCCTAAAGAACTTACATTTTCTAATTTTCATTTTAGAATTGAAGGGTTTTGAAGGGAAGTTAAAGAGAAGTTAAAGGGACGAATGTCTGCAAACACCCTATAGTAACGTCCTTTCAATTCCTTTTAACTTCTTTTCCATTCCCTTTTATTCCTTTCAACTATAAACTTTCAACTTCCCTTCTGGGGGTCTTACTCACTTATCAGCAGTTTCCCATTCGGTGCCATTCCTTCTGCAGAGATGAAGAACTGCTTGGCAGATGAATTATTATAGAATTCCACTTTGGCACGTCCTTCCGCATCCGTCTTGATGTTGGCATCCCAATAGAGGGTACGACGGAAATCCTCGGTTGGAGGAAGGGTGCTATAGTCTTCCATTTCAAACTTCGTAGGCAGATTATAGCCATTGAAGTGGGTCTTGCGTAGTCCCTTCGTCTTGAAGTAGAAGAGCGGATGAGTGTACACAAATGCGATGACAGGATTCATACCTATAATGTCGGGCGACTGGATATAATCGTTCAGCACCGTAAGGTCTTCGGTGAAATAGACAGACTTAGCCTCATTGAGAAACTCTGGCTTCTCAATAATGCCCGTCATGTTATTGGTCTTATAAAAAGTCAGTCGTGTGGCTTTCAGGTTAGTGATGGTGCAGAACACGTTGTTGACAATCCACACGATAGGTCGGTTGTCGTACGACAGACCGTTATCGTAAGCAAAGATAGGCTTGACACCATCTGTAATCATGAGGTTCTCCTTCATGTGGTCAACACTCAATCCGCTTGCGTCAGCCTGTTCCACCAAGTATTGCACCTTGCCTGCATTTGCATCGGCTTTACCCACTTCTGTTGGTAATATATAAATATGGTGTGACGGCAAAGGGTCGGCCACTCCGTCTATAAGGCTGTTCTTGCTCTTAAGCCACTCATCGAACGTAGGTATCTCCTCACCCTTGTCGGCCAATTCGTCAGCGTATGTATCACAATCATAATACACCGAGGCTTTGCTCTGTGCCCAGTCTTCATCGTACCAATTAACATGCAGGTCACCCAAAATGCGGCGGGTCTTGATTTTCACCGTAGGTAACACATGCACTTTCTTCGTGATACTTACGAATTCCTCCTCTTCGGGCTCTTCGTTCGTGTCCTTGAAGAAATTACACTCCCCTACCGGCATCATCTCCGTCTCGTAAGGCGACAGCAGTCGCATAGGAGGCGCAAAGTGGCGATCTACTTCGATGATATAGTTCTGAGCCTCGCCTTCCTTTTCCGATTTGATTTGTACTGCCCAGTCACCACTACAATCCGGTATCTTGAACGAATAACGTCCCAAACTGTCGGTCTTTGCTTTACCCGACATCGACTGGCCTTCACGGTTGAAGAGCGTCATACTCAAATCCACATTGCCCGTATCAAGTTTCTTCGAACGCGAACGCAACAGACCAAAGAGATACAAGCCGTCCTCGTTCGGTTCCACCTTCGTGAGGGTCTTCTGACCCGACATCAATTGCCAATCATAGCGACGCCAGCCCTGAATCATCATCAACAGGTCGGCTGCACGACGATGCTCTGGATCATCTGCCTCAAAGTAATAGTCGGGCGAATCGATATAGCCACTCACCTCACTCGAGAGTAGCATCCATGTCTTCATATTGCCCTCCTTACCATTGGTCATCGTAGCAGCATCCATAGCAGAGAACGAGATGGATGCATTGGGTTCTGTCTGTAAATCGAGCGAAATCTTACAGCAAGGTGATAGTGAACGCATATCAGTGCTGACAATGATGCTGTCAGCAGGCGTAGCGAATGGCATGATGAAGAACAGGCGCTCTGCCAGAATCTGACCCTTCGAGTCGAACAACGTAAACTGATTCACACCGCCAGGTAACGACAGGCGGTCGAACCGCTTCTCCATCGATGGCTGAGCCGTGATTGTGTCGGCTGCCAATATCGTACCGTTGTGCATCATCACATAGCCTAACAGCTTACCTTGCATGCCCTGTGAGGCTGTAATGCCTACTGTGATTTCATCATCATCCATCATATTGAGTTTCATCACACATCCGTCCGTCTTAGCTTCAGGCAGCTGATAGTCTTTCATTTTCCCCTTCTCGTCGGGCAGCTGCACATACATGGCACCACTCGCAGGCGCTACGACGTCAAACACACCACGACCCGTATCATCAGTCTCCACTGTTCCTATCTTCTGCTTCTGTGCATTTAGCAACGAACCTTTCACAGCCAGATGCTTACCTTCACGATTGTTGACAGCAACCGCTACCCTACTGGTCAGGCCACGCACCAGGTCGCCTCCTTCGGGATAGAACTTCACGCTGTTGAGTGCCAGATCTGTAGTCGATTCTGCCATCTTACCTTCCTCGTCCACACGTGTGTTAGGCAGACGATGGCGGAACCCAACCTTATCGATAACCGCATTCGTATAGTTGCCCTCCTCTTTTGGTTTATTGAAGATTGGGAACACACGGCTAAATACGGCAGGTGTACCCCAGTTGGTCATATAGCGGGTGAATGCACGTACCTCATAGAATCCACTTGCACCCACGATGCTATCCAGCTTGATATCGCCCTCAGCCTCACCGTTCTCTATCTTCAGGGTGCGACGCTCACACACATCACCGATAGGATTCACTAACTCTACATACAGTACTGTGCTGATAGTTGACGGCTTATCCGTATCCATACGTTTCAGGTAGGCCTTGAATCGGATGGTTTCACCTTTAAAGTACCCAGTGTTGTCGAAATGCAGATACACCTTCTCTTGTGGTGCAGCCTGATTGAACCGCATCGCACGTTGCATATATGCCAAGAGGCGCGTCACTTCAGGGTTATCCGAAACAGCAGTTTGCGCCGCCACCCTTAACGTGCCAGCACAAAACAATATACTGATGCTCAGCATCAGACCGTATAGAATATTTTTCATGTTTGCGAAATGTACATCTTTTTAGATGTAAGACACGATTTCTGCAAAAAAGTTTAATCATGAAGACTTCTGGCGAGTTCATCACTTCACTACTTCACATTTTAAAATGTAGTGCTTTTGAGGGGGTGAACCTAGGGAGCAATTCCCAAGTAACTCCCAATTAACTCTGGACTGAAGCGCATAACAAAATGAGCGTTTCACCAGAGCCACATAGGAAATAGCCCAAGCCCTAACCTCCCCAGCCGAAACCAATATTTGGTGAGAAAGCTCAAAATCTTGAAATAAAATTGAGAAAAATGTAAATTTATTTTGTACTTCGCTCGGTTGTTACTATCTTTGCACTCTAAACATATACAATCAATGGCAGAAAGCAATATATTAGAGAAATTGGAGGGGTTGGTGAGCCGGTTTGAGGAAATATCTACGCTCATTACCGACCCGAACGTGATTGGTGACCAGAAACGATATGTGAAACTCACTAAGGAGTACAAGGACCTGAGTGAGATTATGAAGGCGCGTAAGGAGTATATGAACTGCTTGCAGAATGCCGATGAGGCGCGTGAGATGATCTCTGCGGAGGACGACCCGGAGATGAAGGAAATGGCACGCGAAGAACTGGCTGCAGCTGAACGACGCATCCCCGAACTGGAAGAAGAAATCAAACTGCTGTTAGTACCTGCCGACCCTGAGGACGGGAAGAATGTGGTGATGGAAATACGTGGCGGTACGGGTGGCGACGAGGCGGCTCTGTTTGCCGGCGACCTGTTCCGTATGTACTCGAAATACTGTGAAATGAAAGGCTGGAAAGTCACTATCAGCAGCTTCAGCGAGGGTGCTTCGGGCGGCTACAAGGAAATCATCTTTAACGTGACAGGCGAAGGAGTGTATGGTATACTCAAGTACGAATCGGGGGTTCACCGTGTGCAGCGTGTGCCTGTGACGGAAACACAAGGACGTGTCCACACCAGCGCTGCAACTGTAGCGGTACTCCCCGAGGCCGAACCGTTTGATGTAGAAATCAACGAGGGTGCTATCAAGTGGGATACGTTCCGCAGTCAGGGTGCAGGCGGTCAGAACGTGAACAAGGTGGAATCGGGTGTGCGTGCCCGTTATATGTGGAAGAATCCCAACACAGGCATTGAGGAAGAAATCCTCGTAGAGTGTACAGAGACGCGTGACCAGCCGAAGAACAAGGAACGTGCTCTCGCCCGCTTGCGTACGTTCATTTACGACCGTGAGCACCAGAAATATATCGACGACATTGCCAGCCGACGTAAGACGATGGTGAGTACAGGCGACCGCTCGGCAAAAATCCGCACGTACAACTATCCGCAGGGACGAATCACCGACCATCGCATCAACTACACTATCTATAACCTCGCTGCATTCATGGACGGAGACATACAGGATTGTATCGACCACCTGATTGTGGCGGAGAATGCAGAACGACTGAAGGATGCAGAATTATGAACGAAATAATATCAACACTCAACAACTTCATGTGGGGATGGCCTATGATTATCTTGTTGCTGGGCACCCACATTTACCTCACTTTCAGGCTGAAGGTACCGCAGCGAAAGTTATGGACAGCCATCAAACTGTCAGTAGGAAAAGATAAGGATTCAAGTGGCGACGTAAGTCAGTTTGGAGCATTGGCAACCTCACTCGCTGCCACTATTGGTACAGGTAACATCATCGGTGTGGCTACAGCCATCTCGTTGGGAGGTCCTGGAGCGGTGTTGTGGTGTTGGTTAACAGGTGTGTTCGGCATCGCCACAAAGTATGCTGAAGGACTACTTGCCATCAAGTACCGCACAAAGAATGCGGAAGGGAAGATGATGGGTGGTCCGATGTATGCGTTGGAGCGTGGATTGGGTCTGAAATGGTTAGCTGTCATATTCTGCATCTTCACGGCCATCGCTGCATTCGGTATCGGAAATACGGTACAAGCGAATGCCATCTCGGAGAACCTGAGTCTGGTGTGTCAGGACTTTGCGGACCCAATGACCTGCAAGATGATTACCGGCTTCATCACTGCTGCTGTAGTAGGATTTGTTATCATCGGTGGAGTACGCAGTATTGCCAACTGGTGTACACGCCTCGTACCACTCATGGCACTGCTCTATGTGCTGGGATGTCTTTATATTCTTGCTGTAAATCATCAGTACATCATCCAAGCGCTGCAACTCATTGTCAATGAGGCGTTCTCGCTGAAAGCATTCGGTGGAGGTACGGCAGGAACAGTCATCATGATGGCTGCCCGCTATGGTATTGCGCGCGGTCTGTTCTCCAATGAATCGGGTATGGGATCAGCCCCCATCGTCGCAGCTGCTGCACAGACCAAGAATCCTGTTCGTCAGGCATTGGTATCATCGACAGGTACATTTTGGGATACGGTAATTATCTGTGCCATCACGGGTATGGTGGTTGTGACCAGTATCATTGCCTACCCGGAAATCAGTCAAGACGATGGAGGGATGTTGACGAAGAAGGCATTCGGCATGATTCCCTATATCGGCACACCTATTCTTACGTTCGGCATCATCACCTTTGCTTTCTCTACCATCCTTGGTTGGAGTTACTACGGCGAACGGGCTGTTGAATATCTTGGCGGACGTCGTGCTGTGTTCTGTTATCGCGTGCTGTGGATTCTCCTCGTATTGGTAGGCTCTGTTCTCAGCCTCGATTTGGTTTGGAACATTTCCGACTTGATGAATGCCATGATGGCCATTCCGAACCTAATCGCCCTGCTATTGCTTTCAGGAGTGATTGCCCGCGACACAAACTACTATCTGTGGAATAACCACTTAGACGAGGAGTCAACAGAAAAATAATAAATAGTCAAAACTATAATAAGACAATGATTCACGACCTATGTATCATCATGCTGACTGCTGGTATCACCAGTTTGCTGTTTAAGTTTTTTAAACAGCCAGTAGTGTTGGGATACATCGTGGCGGGTATGATTGCAGGGCCGTATATGTGCGGCCAGTCGTGGATTGACAACACAGAGAGTGTCGATATGTGGGGCGAAATCGGTGTGCTGTTCCTCTTGTTTGCAATGGGACTCGAATTCAGTTTCAAGAAACTGCTGCAGATGGGCAGCACAGCCCTCATTGCCGCAGGTACCGTCGTTGTAGGCATGATGTTGGTAGGATTCCTCCTTGGACGCATCTTGGGATGGAACGAAATCAACTCTCTTTTCCTAGGCGGTATGCTTTGTATGTCGAGTACCACGATTGTATTCAAAGCCATCGAGGACATGAACCTCGGCACTCATAAGTTTGCCAAGGTAGCATTCGGCATCCTCATCGTGGAAGACCTCTTTGCGGTCGTCCTGATGGTGTTGCTCTCCTCCATCGCAGTCGAGAAGCAGTTTGCAGGTGTTCAACTGCTGATGGAAATCGGCAAACTCATCGCCTATCTCGTCCTGTGGTTCGTGGTCGGAATCGCCATCATACCTACGTTCCTCAAGAAGTTCCGCCGTCTGCTTAACGATGAGACACTCACTATCTTCGCTATCGGCATGTGTCTCGGTATGGTGTTGCTGGCGATGGGTGCGGGATTCAGTTCGGCACTCGGTGCATTCGTGATGGGTTCGGTATTGGCTGAGACGTTAGAAGCAGAACGCATCGAGCACCTCGTACAACCCATCAAAAACGTGTTCGGCTCCATCTTCTTCGTGTCGGTCGGCATGATGATTAATCCCGAACTGCTGCTGCAATACTGGCTACCTATCGTTATCATCACCCTCACGGTCATCATCGGACAGATTTTCTTCGCCTCTTTGGGTACCCTCCTCTCAGGCGAATCATTAAAAGTCAGTCTTCAAACAGGTTTCACATTGGTACAGATTGGTGAGTTCGCCTTCATCATCGCCAATTTCGGACGAACAGCAGGCGTGACCGACGACAGCCTCTACCCTATCGTCGTAGCTGTCAGTGTGATTACAACATTCCTCACACCGTTCATCATGCGCCTGTCAGGTCCTGCAGAAACCTACCTGAACAATCATCTCAGCCCTGGAGTCAAACTCTATTTAGAGAACTACGCACAGCGAAAGAATACGGTATCGTCGAACAGCGTGTGGAAGACCTATCTGCGCAAGGTGGCTATCACGATGTTCATTTCAATTGTTATCACATCGTTTATCTACCTCATCTTTTTCCAGACCATCTGCCCGTTCATCCTCTCGAAGTCCACATGGCTTGAGTCGTTCCTCAGTCCTGATACAGCAACATTGGTCATGAAGATTATCGCACTCGTCATCATCATCGGAGGTTCCTCACCTTTTATATATAATATCGCAGCGCGTCATCGCAACACCAAGGAAGCACGTGCCTTGTGGAGTTCTGGCAACGGACAGAAAGCATGGTTGGCAGGCCTGCTGCTGTTGCGCATCTTGATTGGTGTAGGAGTGGTGTCGTACGCTATCGTACGCATCTTCACTCTCACATCGGGTATGCTCATCGGTATCTCTCTGCTGCTCATCATTATCATCATCATGTCGAAAAGTGTCAAAAGCCGTTCACGCGGAATGGAGGAACAGTTCAACAAGAACCTCACCGCACGCGAGGTGTCGGCTGCCAAACGACGCCCAGTCACCAGAGTCTTCGAAAGCTCACTCCTACCCTACGACATTCATATCTCCACCTTCACCCTGCCTGCCGACTCGTCATTCAGCGGCAAGACCCTCAGTCAGCTCAACGTACGTAAGCACTCGGGTGTCAGCATCGTCCGCATCATCCGCGGAGGAGTGTTCACCAACATCCCAGGCGGAGGGAAACACGTCTATCCAGGCGACCAGATTGTCGTGGCAGGAAGCGACGAACAAATCGATAAGTTCAAACAGATGATCGATGGCAGCATTGTGAAAGAGAAACCCGACACACGTGTTCATGTCACCCTCGAGCATTTCACCCTCGAAGAAGGCAACCCACTCATCGGACGCTCCATCATCGAATCACACATACGCGACGAAGCACACTGCATCGTGATGGGTATCAAACGCGAAGAGGACTACCTCATGAACCCCGAACCGCAAGAGGTGCTTGAACAAGACGATATCGTCATCGTAGCAGGCGAAACAGAACGCCTCAAGCAGTTTGTAGAATCGCTCCAATCCCCCTTAAACAATTCATAAAACAATCATAAACCAATAAACTAATAAACCCATGTCAAAAGTGTTAGATATCCTCAAAGGGAACAAGACCATCCAAGAGCAAGTACCTAATCTGGGTGAAACCGCTGAAGGTGCCAAGTCGTTCAATATCAAGAAGATTATCGACGAAGCCATTGAGAAGATAGGTCAGGTCAATATTATTATCGCAGGCAAGACCGGTGTAGGCAAAAGCACACTCGTGAACGCTGTGTTCAAAGGTAATCTGGCAGAAACGGGTGTTGGAAGACCCGTCACACAGACTATGAAAGAGTATTCCAAAGAAGGTGAGCCAGTCCACATCTTCGACACTAAAGGATTCGAACTGGGAAACGCACTCACCATTCGTGAGGAACTCAAGTCCGAAATCGAGAAACGCAAGAAACTGGGCGATATGAAGAAACAGATTCACCTTGCGTGGTTCTGTATTTCAAACGACGGTAAGCGTGTAGAGAAAGCCGAGATTGAGTTCATCAACGATTTAGCAAAAGAACTACCAGTTGTGGTGGTACTCACCAAGACACTTGACACCTCCCTCGAGTTCTACAACATCGTCAAGGAGGAATGTCGCGAGGCCACCAATGTCATCCGCGTCCTTGCGCTACCTTACGAAACCCCTATCGGCACCATTCCAGCGATGGGACTCGAAGAACTGATTGACCACACCTACGAGATTGTACCCGACATAGCAAAAGCTGCGTTGGCCGCTTCGCAACAAGTCAATGATAACATCACCAAGAAAGCAGTTGACAAAATCATCGCAGTCGCAGCGAGTAGTGCCGCGGCTATTGGGGCTACGCCCATTCCCTTCAGTGATGCGGTACTTCTGGCGCCTGTTCAAATCGGTATGATTGCCAGCATCAGTAAGGTGATGAAGATAGAAGCAGACCGTGCCTACATCACCACCCTTGTAACAAGTGCCGCAGGAGTATTAGGAGCAACCATCACAGGACGTGCCCTCGTACGAGGACTCATCAAGCTCATCCCGGGAGCAGGATCAATTATAGGAGGCAGCATCAGTGCCGTAACAGCCTCCCTGCTCACAACCGGCATGGGTTATGCTTTTTACAATGCTGTACGTTCTGCACAATCAAATGGAAACTTCACCGCACAGGATTTGGCAGAAGCCTTCAAGAAGGAATTGAAGAAAGTGAAGTTCTAAAAACAACAATGCCGAAGCTCAAAGCTCCGGCATTTGTTTATTCTTTGGTTTCCTCTGGCGTCTCTTCAGGCAACTCGAAATCGGTGATGCCTGCACGCACAAGGATGTTGTACCACGCAATGACTTTGCGCATATCGCTTACACGTACTCGCTCGGTGTCATAATTGGGCAGCACCTTCCTAAAGAAGGCTATTACCTCATCATTATCGGCTTTCTTGTGGTTGATATCTACTTCCTTCCCTTCGTATTCTTTCTTGATGGAATCGAACACATTGACAAGGGGTGTATCTTCTCCATCATCGGTATAGATAGATATCTCTGCTACGGCTACTACGCGATCTGATGCGTACGCTGGCATACGTTTCTTCTGTTCATCGAGGCTTTCGACGATGAGCATATTGGTGCCCCGACTGACGAGGCGATAAAGTCCTGGTTTTCCAGAAATAGCTAATACTTCTTTAATCATATTCTGTTTCTATTATATCTCAATGTTTTGCAGTTGTTTGAGTATGTTGTTGTTTCCGTTGTTGATGATGCAGTAGTCCGACAGTTTCATCTTGACAGCTTCAGGCATCTGTGCTCTCATGCGTGTGTAGGCTTCGCCTCGTGTGAGCTTGTCACGATGGATGATGCGGTTGATGCGTACTTCGTCGGATGCGAAGACATAGATAATCTTGTCGACAGAATCGGCAAGTCCTGCTTCGAACAGGATGGCACATTCCATGAACATGACTTCCGAGTCCTGGAAATTACACCACATCTGGAAATCCTGACGGATGCGTGGATTGATGAGCTGTCCGATTGTTTCCTGGTTTTCCTTGCATGCATAAAGATAGTTGGCAATGACTGGTTTGTTGAGATTGCCGTCTTCGAGATAAGCGTCTTCACCGATGAGCTTGATGAGTTCGGCCTTTATCTCTTCGTCTTCTTTCATGAGTATTCTTGCGCGGTCGTCGCAGCTGTATACTGGAAATCCTTTCTTTTTCAAGAAAGTCGCTACGTAGGTTTTTCCGCTTCCTATTCCTCCTGTAATTCCTATTTTCATAATGGTATAATTATTAATCTTCTTGTTCAATAACGTAGTCTACTACCTCGGGGTTAAGTCGGATGTTGTAGATGCCCTGAGGGGATTCACGTATGATAAGTTTACATTTTCTATCTTGTGGTTTGATTGCGTTGTAATCGATTACGATGATGAAGTCATCTGGAACAATCTGGTTAAACATGGTGGCGCTGACCTTGAATGTGACTTCTGCCATAAGCGGAAAGGTGCGCAATATTTTGTTGTGGGGTATGTTCTCACAATAGATGGGTACCCTGACAGTCTTGGTGGTAAAGAGGTCGACACACGCTTTCACGTTAACAGTATCTGGAATCATCTTCACACCTTTGCGTCGGCTGAGAGGCAGTCGGAGCAGGACTGTGTCTTTGACATCTTCCAGAATGACTGGCTCCGTATAGACAACCTTGATGGTGTCGTAGATGTTGCTTGAGGCATAGATGTCGACGTATTTTGGCTGTATCTCTATGCCGCAGAGCAGGTACTCATCAGATGTGCGTATCTTTCCTTGGAACTCAATGGGTATCTGCTTGTGTTCACCCATCGAGTAGTAGATTTCGACTGTCGAAGGGGTGACGCTCTGCACAGCGATTCCTTTTGGAAGTTCTTTGGTCAAAGTCTTCTTCCATACGTAGTTATCGATGGTGAGCACGCCTCCCATCTTGGGTAGGTCGTTGTAGTCGACATTAAGCACTTTATGGCGTTTGTTCACAAGGTACTGCATGATGGAGAATCCTCGTCCCGATACAGATGCCGATATGGTAGACGGCAAATCGGATGTAAAGATGAGGTTCTTCGGCTGGTTGACAATACGGAGTTCGTATTCGAGGTTGATGGTCGTGTGGTCTTTGAAGGTCTGTGAGATCCAGAAACCTACTGCGACAATGAGGAACAGAAGAAATACCATGATTTCTCTGTTGACCGTCACAAATCTGAACCTACGGAACAGGTTTCGTATATAGGCTACACTACGCTGTCGGAATATGGTAAATCCGGATTCCATCTAAGCATTGAACTTCACCCAAACACACGGGATTACTTCTGCACGGACTGTGCAACGTCAGCAAATACGTAATTGCGATCGACCTGTATGGTTACTCCTTTTGCGATTTCAACAGTAATGAAAGCCTCTCCTTCGTTGAGTTCCTTGACGGTTCCATACAATCCACCACCTGTCACTACACGCGTACCGACTGTGAGGCTGTTGCGGAACTTCTGGATTTCCTTCTGTCTCTTCTGTTGAGGACGTATCATAAAGAAATACATGATTGCAAACAATGCAACCAGCATTATAATCATAGTAGGGTCGAATCCACCCATACCCTTGCCTGATTGGCTTTCTGCAGCTCCTTGCGCTGCCTGTAATAGCTGAATCATCATAATAGTTTATTGTTTAGATGTTTTTAATTGGTTAATGAATTATTCCTATTTTTTCATGAGTTTATGTTCTTTTATGAGGCGCTTCGAGATGTTATCGAGTATGCCGTTAATATACTTATGGCTCTTTGGGGTACTATAGTACTTAGCCATTTCGATATATTCGTTGATGGTGACTGATACAGGTATCTCTGAGAAACTGAACATCTCTGCGAGTGCCATCTGCATGAGGATGACGTCCATAAAGGCAAGACGGTTGAACTCCCAGTTCTTCACGCTCTTGCTGATGAGCGACTGGTAGTACTGACAATTGTCGATCGTCTTGCGCAGCAGGATTTGTGCGAACTCCTTATCTTCATAGTCACGAAACTCAGGCAGCAACTCCTGATCGGCCCCGTTGGCTGGATCGAACCGTTTGATGGTTTTGAGCACGAAAGTATCTACAATCTCCTTATCGTCGTTCCAATAGATGCACTTATCTTCGATATTCTCGTCGATCTCGTCTGCTCTCATGATGATGTTCTTGTAGAGCTTGCGCCACAATTCACGATCTGCATTGTAGTCGACGTCGAGTTGTGTCATGTATTCTGCATAATACTCCGACTCGGTAATGCTTGCATACAACTTCTTCAACAACTCGCGATCCTGAGCCCATCCCAATGACGGGTTGGTATCAACGAAATGCATCAGTTGTTTGTTTGATGTTAACTGCTGAATAAACTGGTTGTCTAAGAAGCGATGACTGATGACGGTATCGACGTGTGCAACTCGATTGCGTTCTTCCTGGTCGTTAATGATTTCGTCGGCCATTCGGGTGATATCAACCATCAAAAGAAGAAGAAGATTATAGAGGTCATAAGCCTTGTCCAAACTCTCCATCAAAATCTTTTCGGCCGACTCTGATCGCCCTTCTCCATTTTGGTAATATGCGTATAACAGTTGAAGTATCTTAATGCGAATTAATGTACGATTTATCATAACAAAAAACTCTTTTTTTGATTTCGTGATGCAAAATTATAAAAAAAATCCCAATTTTCTTGCATATCTCAAAAAAAAAGAACAAATTTGCATGCAATTTCAATGTTGAACTCAGAAAATACAAGCGATGATGACGAATGCAGACAAAGAATTGGTCTTCTCAGAGAGTGTAAAGGCTGGCAAACGAATTTACTATTTCGATGTGAAGCAAAGTCGTAATGGTGACAAATATGTGGCCATTACAGAGAGTAAGAAAATTGTGTCGGGAACCGAAGAAAACCCACAAGTGAGTTACGAGAAACACAAGGTTTTTCTGTACAAGGAAGACTTTGAGAAATTCACCAACGCACTCGACAAAGCAATCCAAGTAGCAAGCAATGGAGTCGTTCCAGAACCTGCTGCTGAAGAGCCAGTTGCTGCCGAGCCTATCGACACGAATTTGGACATCCAGTTCTAACCCCTCAGGAAGAACTTCAATCACAAAAAAAAGATACAGCGAACTGTATCTTTTTTTGTAGAAACTGTGAGGTCGGTACCCGATTCGAACGGGTGTAGACGGTTTTGCAGACCGTTGACTAAGCCTCTCATCCAACCGACCATTTTCGAATTGTGGGTGACAAAACTGCGTTTAAGCGAGGGCAATCAAACTTGCTTGAATTGCCGAGCGGTAGCAGTTTCGCTTCGCTTTAGCGGGTGCAAAGGTACAAAAAAAATCACAATTCACAATGCATAATTCGAAATAATTTCGTAATTTTGCATAAAAAAATGAGCGCTAATGGCAAATCTTGCGGATAATTACAGAAAAATAGATGCTTTCTGCTGCGAAAACCAGCTGTTTAGATCAAATGATAAAGTACTGGTTGCACTGAGCGGAGGAGCCGATTCGGTGTTTCTGCTCCGATACCTCATCGCTCGTGACTATAAAGTCGTAGCAGCTCACTGTAACTTCCACCTGCGTGATGCCGAAAGTATGCGTGATGAGCAATTTGTCCGTGAGTTGTGTCAGTCGATTGACGTACCTTTGCAGGTCAAGGACTTCGATACGCAGGCGGTAGCTCGGCAAGAACATATCAGCATCGAAATGGCCGCCCGAAACCTGCGCTACGAGTGGTTTGAAACTCTACGGCAAACACTTGAAGCCGACAGCATTGCTGTAGCACATCACCAAGACGACAACATCGAAAGCATCCTCCTGAACCTGGTTCGCGGAACCGGCATCAAAGGGCTGTGTGGCATCCAACCTCGAAATGGGCATATTGTCCGTCCCTTGCTGTGTATCAATCGAGCTGAGATCAGAGCTGGGCTGGAGGAAATGAATCAGACGTTTGTGGACGACAGCACAAATTTCGACAACCAATACAGCCGCAATCGCATTCGCCTCAATGTGATGCCCATCCTGCGTAGCATCAATGCTGGAGCCGACAACAACATCCTCACGACGATTGAGAACCTCAACGAAATCAGGAAGGTCTATGAGGAAAGTATCAAGCATAGTATCCGTCAGTGTTGCCGACAAGAGGGCGATACCTTATATATAGATATAAATGACCTCAACGCCTCCACCTCTCCGCTATCAGTACTCCATACCATCATGGAACCTCTTGGATTCAATCGCACTCAGACACAACAACTGCTGCAATGTAAGCAAGTAGGAAAACAATTCCTGTCGGCCACTCATACGGCAATCGTCGATCGTACCGATATTCTTGTGTCTGCTACGAAACCTATCCTCGATTTATGTAATAAAAACGACAACAGACATCCTTTTATAAAGACATCTATTGTCGATGCTGCCGATTGTGTCATCATGCATGATCGCTATCATGCTTATCTCGATGCTGAAGCAGTAAAGGGAGAATTGACCGTTCGCCCTACCCGACCAGGTGATCGCTTCCATCCTTTTGGCATGAAAGGTCAGAAACTCGTCAGCGATTTGCTCACCGACCTAAAAGTGAATCGGTTAGAGCGGTCACAACAAATGGTGATGTGTGACGATGAGCGCATCCTATGGGTGATAGGACGTCGAGTATCTGAAGATTGTAGGGTGACAGAAAAGACTCGTCGGGTTATTTGTTTGGATGCTTCTTCACTTGTTTCTTCTGCATCTGCCTCCACTGAGCCTTAGCATATTCCTGCATATCTACCACCTCGTCTTTCTCATCAACGATTTCGAATCCGAGCATTGTTTCGATGACGTCTTCGAGAGTCACGATACCTCGCAGACTACCATATTCGTCGATGATGATGGAGATATGCTCTTTCTTCTCAAGCAGTTTTTCCCAGATGTTGGCAACCGTTTCCTCTTCTGAGAACGAAAGGATAGGTCGTGCCAACTTCTTCAACTGAATATTAAACTTATCCTCAGCCAGTCGCTCCAAAATATCTTTCCTGAGCACATAACCCGTAATGTAATCACTATTGTCGTCATCATAGATAGGGATGCGCGAATAAGTAGAAAGTTCCTCGTCATCGTAGAACTCCTTGAGGGTCATCGAACTGTCGGCCATCGATACCACCACACTCGGTGTCATAATCTCATGAGCGGTGATTTCGTCGAGCTTCAGCAAGTTCTGAATCATCTTGTTCTCTTTCTTCTCCAACACACCCTCTTCAGCACCTACGGTCACCATAGCCGATACCTCCTCACGGCTCACCACCTGCTGGGTGGCTCCATAAGAAATCAGGTGAGTAATACGTTCCAGACACCACACGAGGGGAAATGTAACAACCACGAGCACACGGATAATCTTCGATGCCGGAATAGCCAATTTACGCCAATGAGTCGACCCGATGGTCTTAGGGATGATTTCCGAGCAAATCAAGATGAGCAGGGTGAAGACACCCGATACGATACCAACCACCGTATCGTGCGGATAATGCATCGCTTGCGCCATCTGCATAGCCTCAGAACCCACCAACGAAGCACCTACGGTGTTCGCAATAGTGTTTAATACCAAAATAGCGGAAATAGGTCGTTCAATATCCAGCTTATACTTTTTCAGTAGTGCTGCTCCCTTCTTTCCTTGTGCTTCCAAAGAAGAGATATACGACATCGGTGTAGACATCAAAGTGGCTTCAAGTATAGAACACAAGCCCGAAATGAGCAGTGCTGCCACCATGTAAATAATCATCAACTCCATATTGCCTCCCTTCTGTCTATCGGGCAATACATATAATCACTCTTGCGCCGAGGCGCCGGATAACCATCTGAATCTGTATTCATGTATATTTTCTTAACTATAATCTCTCAACTAACAACTTTACTCCCCCTAAAGGGGGTTGGGGGGGCCTCAACTAAATCTTCCCTCCGTATGCCAAATCACCTGCATCGCCCAGTCCTGGAACGATATAAGCATGTTCGTTCAATTCGGGATCGATGACAGCACACCACAGGGTAACGTTCGCATGATCGTGGAACGCCTTCTTGAGGAAGTCCACACCTCGCTTCGAGGCAATGATACAGCAGAGATGAATTTCACTTGGAACGCCCTTTGTACAGAATGCCTCGTAACCCAGTTCAAAACTGCCTCCCGTAGCCAACATCGGGTCGGCAATGATGAGGGTCTTACCTGTGAGATCGGGCGATGCGATATACTCTATCTGAATGCCTACGTTCTTACACTCCCTGTCCTTATAATAGCGGTAAGCCGATACGAATGCATTGTCTGCCTGGTCAAACACATCGAGAAAACCCTGATGGAACGGCAGTCCGGCACGAAAGATGGTACCCAGTACAATCTGATTGTCGAACGTCTGCACAGGAGCCACACCCAGCGGCGTCTGTATCTGCTTCTCAGAATAAGTAAGCAGGCGGCTAACTTCGTATGCCATCACATGACCAATGCGCACCAGATTGTTACGGAACTTTGCTCTGTCGCCTTGAACGTTTACATCACGCAACTCTACCAAATACTGGTTGAGTACTGTATTTTTTTCTGATAAATTTATTACCTTCATCTAAGTTTTTCCTATTTTCAATCTGCGAAGGTACTGCTTTTATTTCAATCTACCAAATAATTTTGGGGAATTATGCATAATTTTATCTATTTAGTCACAATTTGCCACCAAATTAAATACCCTCATATATTTGCCGAACGACTCCTTATCACCCACTCCCGAGTCACCATTGTCCTCTTCATCCACACTTTTCACCTTCGTATCAATACACTTTCCGTTTTCATCAAAATAGTATCGCCATTCGTAGGTTTCGCCCTCTTCCAGGGCTTGAGTGAACGAGAAGATTAGCTTGTGCATCCCAGGTTCCAGCAAGAACTCGCCATACTCCTTGAAATACATGCTGCTGTTCTGTTTCGAGATGAAATAGCAGGTGTTTTCATACGATTCACCCTTCGTGATCGGTTCGAAGAAGAATTTGAGGTCGAGCGTCGCAGGAGGATAATCTTCCGCCATTTGGTCGTGAACCACGATACGCATATCACGAGGCAGCTCCGATTTGGCGTTCTTTGCCACCCTGTCCTTTACATTTGCATACGTGCTCTTGATCATCTTCAGGCGGTCAGCCTTTGCTGCGGTCTTCACGTCTTTGAACTTCAGCCTGTTAGCGTCTTTCACGTCTTCATTGTTCACCATCAAGCCAAATATCTCCTTGTACTTCTTCGCCAGTTCCTGCTCCGACTTCCCATCATACTCATCATCCTCATCGCCATCCTTACCTCCTGCCTTGTACATCTTCTCAATGAGTTTACCCTTCTCATCAAAATAGAAACGCGACTCTGTCACATAGCCGGCATCAGTCTCGTTGCGTGTAAACACAAACAGAAGACACTCTTTCTCAGGGTCGAACAACCATTCACGATAACGTGTATGACCGTGAATCTCATAGTTCTCCGTTATAAAATAGCACACCGATGTAGGGTCTATGATATAGCTCTCTGGCTCGTTCTTCTTCTTGAAATAAAACGTCAGCTCCGACTCCTCGTAGATAATGAAATCCTCGTCCACCTGTGTGCCGTCATTCAGCTCGATGGTCATATCATGAGGAGCCATCCCCTCCTTACCGTTAGCCGCAACCATCTTCTTTGCTTCGGCATACACCTCACGAATACGCTGAATCTGAGCCTTCTGTGTAGTCTGAGCCTCCCCATCCACGAAAGCAAACAACAGCAGTAATAGTAAAAACAGTTTCCTTTTCATCATGATGACAAAGTATAATCCGATTTATGCTGCAAAGGTAGCAAAAGCCGAGAGAAGTACAAAATAAATTACGAGATATCTGACACTTACATTTTAAAATTTTTTAATTTTTACATTTTTCTCTTGTTTCGAGGCGATATTTTACCTTCAACAAAGTTTATTCACCTCACCATAAAAAAAGCACCCATGATTGTGGGTGCCTTTTATTGTGTGTTCCAAAGAATTACTTCTTCGACATCACCTTGTAGCGGTTCATGAACTTATCAACACGACCTGCGGTGTCGACGAGCTTAGCCTTACCTGTGTAGAATGGATGTGAAGAAGAGGAGATTTCAAGCTTGATAAGCGGATACTCCTTACCTTCGAATTCGATAGTCTCGTTTGATTTTGCACAAGACTGTGAGAGGAACACATCGCCGTTGCTCATGTCCTTGAACACTACTGGACGATAATTCTCTGGATGAATACCTTTTTTCATTTTCTTTTCGTTTTTATTGTTTTTATACAGTTCAATTTTTGTTCTGGTGAACAATAAAATATCTCTCGTGACTGCGGCATTCCGCATTCGGGGTGCAAAGGTACGAAAAAATTTATAATGTATAATGTATAATGTATAATTTTCTGCGCATTCACCCCATTTTTTCACATTCTATCCTCATTTTGCTCTCAATAGCCTCTAAATATTTGTCGTTAAAAGCTATATACTCCCCGCCCTAAAGGGAGGGGTTCAGGGGGAGGGTCTTTATTTTATGATGATTCTCCCTTGCGGCTCAGCATACTCTTTGCCGACATGTCCTTTTAGGTTGTCGGTTACATACTGGATGAGGCACTCGTTGTAGACGATGATGCTGGGCTTCGAAACTCGGTTTTGCTTGAGCTTACCAACGAATCCGCCTCCGGTAACACAATAATCAATGGTGGCGAGGTTGTAGGTGCGGTCCATCACCACGGGTTCATAGTTACCCGACTTATCAAGGATGACAAGATCGGTGATGCGGTCCCCTACTGTGCGGCGTTTGTCGATAGTGAACTTGATACCTGATACTTGCGGGAAGTCACCAAACTCAAGTGGGGTATGCTTCGTACAGTCTTCAAGCAGGTCCTTGAGTTGTGCGCCTGTGATGTCGACTATGCAGACGTAGTTATCGAACGGCATCAGGGTAACAAGGTCGCCATAAGTCAACTGTCCTTTCGGAAGGTCAACTCGTAGTCCACCTCCATTGGTCATCGCGAAGTCTGCTCCCGTAACGATGCGATAGGCATCGGCCACAAGGTCACCTGAATTGGTCTCTGCATAGCGCACCTGTTGCTTGCCTTCTGCATCAAGGATTTTCAATTCCACATCGCTCTGACAGATGGGACGAGCAGTCTGTGCACTCAATTTTGCCTGGATGCTGTCAGTTACAAGTCGTACGGTGCGGTCGATGTATGGGATGTCTTTCATCTGTATAAGTTCGGTTGACATCGTTCCATCAGGACGGATGACCAACTTTCCCACACTCTGGAACTTGGTTCCTGTCTGCGAAACGAGAACAGGACGGCCGTCTTTGTTCATCACCACGTCTTGTGGGATGAGTGAATGGGTATGTCCGTCGAGCACTACATCGATACCATTCGTAGCTTTGATAAGTCCGTGAGAGTCGACTCCCGTCTCGTTCTCGTCTTCACCGAGGTGTGCGAGCACGATGACATAATCGACCTTCTTGCGGATGTCGTTCACGGCCTGCTGCACCATCTGGTAGGTTTCTTTCTCGCACAATCCGTAGAGTTGCTTGCCTTGTTCGTCGAAGAAAGCATATTCCTCGGTATAGAGGGCTGTAGGGGTGACAACACCCACCAATCCTACTTTCTTCTTACCGAGCTTCTTCACCTCACTGGCGGCATAGATTCGCTTGCCTGTAGGCAGCTCTACGAAATTGACACAAAGCACAGGGGCATTGAATCGCTTCATCAGCTCTAACTGACGAGGGGTCTTATAATCGAACTCATGATTGCCCAGAGCCACAGCATCGTAACCCACGCTGTTCAAAATGTCGATGATATATTCGCCTTTCGACAAAGCTCCTGCAGGACCTCCCTGATAGTAGTCACCGTTAGACACGGTCAGCGTGTATGCCGTATCGGCAATCATGTCGCGCAGACCAGCCATCCTGGCATATCCTTCTATGCCACAATGCACATCGTTGTCGTACACCACAACGATACTTGCATCGGCCTTCTTCGGGCAGACATCTACCGATGTCGACGTTTGACACGCCACCATAGTCATCCCTGCGATTGCCATCATCGCAATCGTCTTTATCGTCTTTATTGTCTTCTTCATCTGTTTCCTCTTGTCTTCTCCAGTTTGCAAAAACTGAAAAAAACTTTTATTTGTTAAGCATTAAACGATTTTATGGCGCAAAGATAGAAATAATTTATAATTTATAATTTATAATTCATAATATTTTTGTAATTTTGCACTCGATTTTAGGATTTCAACATTTATAATTCATAATCATTATGGTAAATTACAAAGATCTTGGTCTCGTGAATACCCGCGAGATGTTTAAGAGAGCCGTTGCAGGCGGCTACGCTATTCCTGCATTCAACTTCAACACAATGGAACAGATGCAGGCCATCGTTATGGCTGCAGTAGAAACCAAGTCACCTGTCATCATGCAGGTATCAAAGGGTGCACGTAACTATGCAAACGCTCAGATTCTCCGCTACATGGCTGAAGGTGCTGTTGCATACGCTAAGGAGCTGGGATGTGAGCATCCTGAAATCGTGCTTCACCTCGACCACGGTGACAGCTTCGAACTCTGCAAAGACTGTATCGACATGGGTTTCTCATCTGTAATGATTGACGGTTCACACCTCCCATACGAAGAGAATGTTGCCCTCGCAAAGAAGGTTGTTGACTATGCACATCAGTTCGATGTAACTGTAGAGGCAGAACTCGGTGTTCTCGCAGGTGTTGAGGACGAAGTAAGTGCTGCTGAATCACACTACACAAAGCCAGAAGAAGTAATCGACTTCGCTACACGTACAGGGTGCGACTCTCTCGCTATCTCAATTGGTACATCTCACGGCGCACACAAGTTCACTCCAGAGCAGTGTACTCTCGTGAACGGTGTATTGGTTCCACCACCATTGGCATTCGACATCCTTGCAGAAATCGAAAAGAAGCTTCCTGGATTCCCAATCGTACTTCACGGTTCTTCTTCTGTTCCTATGGACGAAGTGAACACCATCAACCAATATGGTGGCAAGCTCGAGGCAGCTATCGGTATTCCAGAAGAGCAGCTTCGCAAGGCAGCTAAGAGTGCAGTATGCAAGATCAACATCGACTCAGATTCACGTCTCGCTATGACTGCTGCAATCCGCAAGCACCTCGCAGAGCATCCTGGAGACTTCGACCCACGTCAGTATCTCAAGCCTGCACGCGAGAACATGAAGAAGATGTACATCCACAAGATTGTGAACGTACTCGGTTCGGACGGTAAACTTGCACAGTAAACAGTAAACAATAATCTGTAAGCAAATAGGGGGGCAATTGCTCCCCTATTTCTGTATCTATGCATTTTTTTTGTATTTCTTGTTTGGTGGATTGGAAATTATTTACTAATTTTGCAAAGCAAAGAGCGATAATTACTAAAAAATGAACAAATATGAAACAATTCCTTGACGACAATTTCCTACTGCAAACCGAAACGGCGCAGAAGTTGTATCACGAACATGCCGAATGGCTCCCAATCATCGATTATCATTGTCACCTGAGTCCTCAGATGGTAGCAGAAGACCATCGATTCAACTCCCTCACGGAGATTTGGCTGGGTGGCGACCACTATAAGTGGCGAGCAATGCGTACGAACGGAGTACCTGAGCGTTTCTGCACGGGTCAGGACACTACGGATTATGAGAAGTTTGAGAAGTGGGCCGAGACCATTGAGTATTGTTTCCGCAACCCTCTGTACCATTGGAGCCATCTGGAACTGAAGACGGCGTTTGGTATCACGAAAGTGCTGAATACACAAACGGCTCAGGAAATATACGACGAATGTACGGACAAGTTGCGTAACGACCCTGAATTTACGGCTCGCGGTCTGATGCGCCATTACAAAGTGGAGATTGTCTGCACGACAGACGATCCTGTTGACGACTTGCATTTCCACCAGCAGTATGCTAAGGAGCGCAGGGAGGATGATGCAAGGATGATTCCAGCCTGGCGTCCAGACAAAGCGATGGCGATTGAGAACCCGATAACGTTCAAAGCTTATATCGACCGATTGGGTGAAGTGAGCGGTATCACTATCCGCACATTTGCTGATGTGGTGGATGCGCTGCAGAAACGTCACGACTTCTTCGAGGCGAACGGCTGTAAGTTGTCGGATCACGGTATCGAGGAGTTCTATGCAGAAGATTACACGGATGCAGAAATCAACGCAATATTTAATAAGGTATACAACGAAGGTAAGGCCATCAGCCACGAGGAAGTGCTGAAGTTCAAGAGCTGTATGCTGGTAGTATTTGCCGAGATGGACCACGCATCGGGATGGGCGCAGCAGTTCCACTATGGTGCCATTCGTGACAACAACACGAAGATGTTCCGACTGATTGGTCCTGATACAGGTTTCGATTCTATCGGACAGTTCAACACCGCAAAAGCAATGTCGAAGTTCTTCAACCGTCTGGCAACTGCCGACAAACTGACCAAGACGATTATCTATAACCTGAATCCGGCCGACAACGAGATGGTAGCCACGATGTTGGGCAACTTCCAAGACGGAACGGTACCAGGTAAGATTCAGTGGGGTTCAGGTTGGTGGTTCCTCGATCAGAAGCGCGGTATGGAGAATCAGATGAATACGCTCTCTGTACTGGGATTGCTGAGCCGATTTGTGGGAATGCTGACCGACTCACGTTCGTTCCTCAGCTATCCTCGCCACGAGTACTTCCGTCGCACGCTATGTAACCTGCTGGGTACGGATGTAGAGAACGGAGAGTTGCCTGCAAGCGAAATAGAGCGGTTGTGTCAGATGGTAGAGGACATCAGCTACTATAACGCAAAGAACTATTTCCAATTCTAGAGTGGTGAGAGGTGAGAGGTTAGAGGTGAGAGGTGAGAG
>JAGAAL010000015.1 GCA_017615245.1 Bacteroidaceae bacterium | reverse complement strand
ATATCAAAAGAAAGATGGCAGGAAGCGAAACAACGCACACTTGAAACATATGCATCAAGTACTTGTCTGAATGTCATGAAACATTTCTTTGCTGATTTTGAAGCTACTCGACAAGTTTATTATCGCAGCGATTTACGAGAATTTATCTTCGAGTCGAATATTGAAGATTTCATCGCAGCTGATGACCAATCGGTGTTTGTAAGTACAATTCATAAGGCAAAAGGGCGTGAATTTGATACCGTTTATCTCTTGTCACCTATACCCGATGGTAGGGACATCAATGATATGCGAGCCTATTACGTAGGTCTCACTCGTGCAAAGCAAAATTTATTTCTCGTTACTAATCCTCCTGTTGAGTATTCGTCAATATCGATAGCATTAAATATGCATGACGTTATCCTCAATTTCTTCAAAGGACGTAAGGACATAGTTCTCCGTCTTAGAAGTGGGGATAGACTCCAATACCAAGATGGTTACTTGCTTAATGATCAAGGAATCAACATCATTGCACTATCTGCATCAGGTAAAGAGAAACTTAAAGTTTGGGCAGATAAAGGCTATGAAGTGACCAATGCAAAGGTGAGCTATACTTTGGCATGGAAGCCTCAAAACTCTGAAACGGAATACGCTGTATGCTTGGCGAATGTTGTTTTGTCCAAGGCAGAAAATAAGAAATAACGATAAAAGAATATGGCAAAATAAGTCAATTATTCCGATGGATGAGAATTATTGTTTGCGAAATAAGTGTTTTGTGGGAGAAAATAGTGTTTTTGGTTTCAAAAATCACTAAATTTGCAGAGTAATAGAAATTATTTTGTAACTTTGCAAGGCATTATGTATTAAGCTGATGAAAATGAAGAAAGAACAGATAAAAAGTGAGATACGGCGAATGTGCCGCGAGAAGAATGCGGTGATTCTGGCACACTACTATACGGAAGGTGAGGTGCAGGACATCGCTGACTTCGTTGGCGACTCATTGGCACTTGCTCAGTCGGCTGCTAAGACGGAGGCTGACATCATCGTGATGTGTGGCGTACACTTCATGGGCGAGACATGTAAGATTCTGTGTCCTGAGAAGAAGGTACTCATCCCTGACTTGAAGGCTGGCTGCTCGTTGGCTGACAGCTGTAAGGCTGAGGACCTGAAGGCATTCATCGACGAACATCCTGGGTACAAGGTGGTGAGTTACGTGAATACGACAGCAGCCGTAAAGGCGCTGAGCGATGTGGTGGTGACCAGTTCGAATGCCCGTAAGGTGGTGGACAGCTATCCGAAGGACGAGAAGCTGATATTCGGTCCTGACAAGAACTTGGGTGCTTATATCAACAGCATCACAGGGCGACAGATGCTCTTGTGGAACGGAGGCTGTCACGTACACGGACGTTTCTCGCTGGAAGCGATTCTTCAGTTGAAGAAAGAGCATCCAGAGGCAAAGGTGCTGGTACATCCAGAGTGTCCTGCTGCCATTCAGGCAGTTGCTGACGAGATAGGTTCGACAGCCGGATTGCTCAACTACTCTATCAAAAGCGAGGCAACGGAGTTTATCGTAGCGACCGAGAGCGGAATCCTGCACAAGATGCAAGAGGCTTGTCCAGATAAGACCTTCTACCCAGCTCCACCTGAGGTAACAGAAGGTGTAGGATGTAGCTGCAATGAGTGTAGTTACATGCGTCTGAATACCCTAGAGAAACTCTACAAGGCACTCAAGAACGAGAAGCCTGAGATTGTGGTTGACCCTGAGTTGGCTGCAAAAGCGGTAAAGCCAATCAACAAGATGTTGGAATTAAGTAAATGACCCCCCGACCCCCTTTAGGGGGAGGGAGTTAAGAATTTTAAAAAAAAACTGTGCTGATGAATACATCCAATGATAATAGCTCTCCCCATAAAGGGGGAGCGGGGAGGGGGGCCAATTCTGTTGCTGCATTGGTTTCAGGAGGAGTGGATTCGGCTGTGAGTGTCTACATGCTGAAGGAACAGGGGTATGATCCGCACCTGTTCTATATCAAGATTGGACCTGACCGTGATACGGAGTGGAACTGCACCTCTGAGGAGGATGTGGAGATCTGTCGTTGGCTGGCAAAGCGATTCGGATGTAAGTTCGACGTTATCGACCTACACAAGCAATATTGGGAGCAGGTGGTTGGCTACACGATGGATAAGGCGCGAATAGGGCTGACTCCTAATCCTGATGTGATGTGCAACAAACTCATCAAGTTCGGCTGTTTCGAACAAGAGGCAGGGAAGGAATTCGATTTCACGGCAACAGGTCATTATGCGCAGACAGCTGAGGTCGATGGTAAGATTTGGTTGGCTACCAGTCCTGACCCTGTGAAGGACCAGACGGACTTTCTCTGTCAGATTGACTCGCTCCAAGTGTCGAAACTGATGTTCCCTATAGGTCACATGTGGAAGCACGAGGTGAGAGCAATTGCAGAGCGTGAGCAGCTACTTAATGCCCAACGAAAAGACAGTCAGGGTATTTGCTTTTTGGGCGATATTGACTTCCGCGACTACATCAAGGCGCATCTTGGCGAGAATCCAGGTGATGTGCGTGAGTTGGAAACTGGTCATAAGATTGGTACGCATCGTGGATTGTGGTTCTACACCATAGGGCAGCGTAAAGGATTGGGATTCGGTGGCGGACCTTGGTTCGTGGTGAAGAAGAACGTGAAACGTAACATCCTGTTCGTTTCTCACGGTTACGACCCAGAGAAGGTGTACAAGGACCACATCCGTATGGATGACTTCCATTTCATTACAGAGAATCCTTGGGAAACTCCTCAAGTAGCGACTCCTGTCACCTTCAAGATACGTCATACGCCAGAATATTTAAAAGGGACAATTCGTCAGGAGGCTGATGGTTCGTGGTTTATCCAAGCAGACGAAAAGATACATGGTGTGGCGCCAGGACAGTTCTGTGTGGTGTACGATAAGGAACATCATCTGTGTTATGGAAGTGGGGAGATTGGTTAGCCGCAAGCGGCAATGTAAAAATTGAAGAATTAAAAGATTGAGAGGGTCTGGGTCTAAATGAAATACGTTATCGACATACACGAAGCGGTGGCTCGCAATCCGACATACAGGATGGCAGAGCCTGTGAACTTCCAACTGATGGAGGGAGAGCAACTGGCTATTGTGGGTGATAACGGGGCTGGGAAGAGTATGCTGATTGATATCATCACAGGGGCTCATCCAATCCTTGATGACGGAAAGGGCAGCTATCTGCGCTATGATTTCTCTCCTCGAGAGTCGAAGATGGCATACGACAACATCAAATACATCACGTTTCAAGATGCCTACGACGGAACTGAGGGGTACTATTATTATCAAATAAGGTATAATCACACGGAGTGGGACGACAGCCAGCAGTTGTTTCTCCTTTCGAGTGGCGAACTGCGGCGGTATCAGCTGAAGAAAGCGTTGGAGGGAAATCCACGTGTGCTGATTCTCGATAATCCCTTCATTGGATTGGACGTAGATGCACGTCGCTATCTGGCTGAGACGTTGAAAGAGTTGACGAGCACAACAGATTTACAACTTATCATCGTGCTCTCGAAGACGGATGATATGCCTGACGTCATCACGCATGTGATAGAGGTGAAGGAAAAGAGAGTAGGGGAGAAGATGCTGAAGAGTGAGTGGGTGTGTCCTGCGATACCCTTGCAGGTATTAGCCCAAGAGAAAGAACAAGCAATCTTAGCTTTGCCCTATGATGATGCGGCGACATCCTGTATCGAACCAGGTACGCAACAAGTGGTAGATTTCCGTAAAGTGACGATACAATATGGCGAACGGGTGATTCTGAATGCTCTCGATTGGACGGTGATGAATGGTGAACGCTGGGCACTTACAGGTCCTAACGGATCGGGCAAGAGCACATTGTTGAGCCTCGTATGTGCAGACAATCCACAGGCATACGCAAACGACATTGTCTTGTTTGGCCGTCAGCGAGGAACTGGCGAATCCATTTGGGACATCAAGCATCATATCGGCTATGTATCACCCGAAATGCACAGAGCGTTCTTGCGCGACTATCCTGCGATAGAGGTTGTTGCGAGCGGATTGCACGATGCTGTAGGTCTTTACAAACGTCCCCGTCCCGACCAGATGGCTATCTGTGAGTTTTGGATGGACATCTTTGGGGTAAAGCAATATCGCGATGTTTCGATGCTGAAGCTCTCAAGCGGGGAGCAAAGGTTAGTCTTGCTGGCTCGAGCATTCGTGAAAGACCCATCGCTCATTATCCTCGATGAACCTCTGCATGGTCTTGACCTCATGAACCGCCGACTGGTGAAAGATGTCATCGAGACATTCTGTCAACGAAAGAACAAAACCCTCATCATGGTGACACATTATCAGGAGGAGTTTCCAAAATGCATAGAAAAAACAAAAAAACTAAATAAGACGTAATGAAGAGATTTTTATTATCTATTACAACCATGCTGCTGACAATTGCAGCATTTGCGCAGAATCAGTTATTGCCAAACTTGGTGTATAGCCAGGAGCCTGCAGTAGTGAAAGGTGAAATCATAGGCATTCCAGCCAGTATGGATGCCGTTAATATAGTTATGACTCCTTCGTGGTCTTCGGATGAGATTACCCAGACAGTTGCGCTTGATAAGAACGGAAAGTTTGAGGCAAAGTTCGACGCATGCGTCACCTCGATGGCAGCCATCCGACTGGGTGCAAGGAACGAAAAGCGGTTCTACATTACGCCAGGTCAGGAAGTACGTGTGACGGTCGATATGTCGAACGATATGGTGACATGTGAAGGTCCTTTGGCAGCACTCAACAACTCGCTGGCCAACTACTATGATGAGTATCGCGAGCAGAACCTCAATGCCGAAATCAATGGGCAGGGCATCTCGAAGCTGCGTGGATTTACTGTCACACAGTATCGTGATAAAATGATGGAGCTTTACAACAAAGCCGTGAAGCGTTTGAACGACGATTCCGAACTGTCACCTGAGTTCCGCGAGTATATGATGCCACACTATCAGTTCCTCACCATCGCCCTCTTGACGGGTTATGAGCGCATTTTGAAATATGCAAATAACGGTCAGGGAGAGTATAAGAAACCTGACGATTATTACGACCCTGTGAAGAATTGGAACTTCACCGCTCAGAACGGCTACCTCTATCAGAGTGGAGGAACGGTCGAAGGTATATCGACTCAAGTAAGTCGCGAGACGGGTGTGATGTACACCTATCCTGTTTCGGCTCGTCAAGTGATAGCTGCTACTAAGTATATGAATACGCTTGAAACACTCAAAACCCTCAACGACGACCAATTGCGTGGCATCAAGGCTCAATGCCCGGCATTCGAGTCGATGTTGCTGGCACAGAATGAGGCAACAAAAGCACGCATCGAAGCGAACCAGAAGAACAACTTATTCAATATCAAGACCATCGATGCTTCGTTGTCGGGAGCCGATATCTTCAAGGCGATTGTGAAAGATTACAAAGGCAAGAAGGTGCTCGTTGACTTCTGGGCAACTTGGTGCGGTCCGTGTCGTCAGGCCATGCAGACGATTCTGCCTGTTAAAGAGGAACTCTGGGGTAAGGTGGCTTTTGTCTATGTGACAGGCGAGACCAGCCCGAAGGCTCTGTGGAATAAGATGGCACCTGACATTCATGGTGACCACTACTATCTTACTGCTGCACAATGGGATACCGTTCTCAAGCAATTTGGTGTGCAGGGAATCCCTGCTTATGTGGTTGTGGGAGCAGATAACGAAGTGGTGACCAAGCATATTGGTTATCCTGGAAATGATGTGATACAAAACGAACTGAAATAATGAAGAGATTATTCATCATCCTTGCGCTGCTCATGGCAGTAGGCGCACAGGCAAAGGGTAGGCTGGAGCACCTGCCTGACATCAAGTATGGCTCCGAACCAGCACGTATCAAAGGCTTAATTAAGGACTACACAACGAAGCATAAGGAGGTAATGTTGTGCACTTATGTGGCTTTCGGGTCTGGTGAAAGTACCACCGTTAATTCGGTCATTTCTACTATGTATCCAAGCGAACCGTCTGATGGTACTTTCGAGTTGGAAATTCCTATTAAATACACCGACCGTGTGTCGCTGAGGTTCCGTGAGAAGAACTACATTGTCTTGCTCAATCCTGGCGAGGAAGTCGGTGTAACTATCGACATGAAACTACTCGATAATCCCAATCCGAAGAAGCCTGCTGTGATATTTACAGGCACTTTGGCTGATTTCAACAACGACCTTTATCAGTACGGTGCAGAGTATGAGTCTATCAAGATTCTCGAACCTATTCAGAGTCGAGAAGGATTGGATAAGCTACGTGGTCTTTCCGTATCTGAGTACCGGGATTTCGTACTCAAATTATATGATGATTCCAAGAAGAAGCTGATGGCTGACAAGCGCCTTTGTGGGGCTTTTAAGGAATATGTGGATGCAACCTATAAGTATCAGACAATCGTTAAGACTTTGCTCTACAACACCACACTTAATGTTGCTAACGAGACTGAGATTACTTATGAGCGTCCTGCCGACTATTACAACTACTTGCAGACTATGCAGCCGTTCGAAGACGTGGCGTTTTTCTATACGCAAAGCACGTTGGCTGCGCTTCTGACAACAAACGTAGTGAAGAATTTTTCAGATCAGAAGGACCTTCGGATACATCCGTCCACTCGTCAGTTGCAGATGGCAAATAAGTACTCACAATCCATTGCTGAGTTCAATGAACTGACGGCCGATGATATCAGTAACGTCAAGAAAGAATGTCCAGAACTGGCAGATGCCATTATCCAACAGAACGATGAACTGCTGAAACGTATCGAGGAAGCTAAAAAGAGTACAGCATTTAAGGTTGTGAACATTGATGAAGACCTCAAGGGAGCCGATATCTTCAAGGCGCTCATTGCGCCCTATAAAGGCAAACCTTTGCTTGTTGATTTTTGGGCAACATGGTGTGGACCTTGTAAGGCTGCTATGAAGACCATTCTGCCTGTGAAGGAAGCCCTCGCAGGAAAGGTCAATTTCATTTATGTTACTGGGCCTTCAAGCCCGAAGAAAACGTGGGAAATGACCATCCCCGACATCCACGGCGACCACTATTATGTGACTGAAGCACAGTATTCTGACCTTCTCAAGCAGTTCGAAAGCAACGGTATTCCTACCTATGTTGTAGTCGATAAAGAAGGAAATGTGAAGAATAAATATATCGGTTACCCTGGTAACGAGGTGATGGAAGAACAACTGAGGTAATATGAAAATCATTTATTTTCACGGATTTGCATCGTCGGGCGCTACAGGTACTGCTGAGATTCTGCGGCGCCTGCTACCCGAAGTCGAGGTAATATCACCCGATATACCAGTCGACCCTACTGAGGCCCTGCCTTACTTGCGCAATTTGTGTGAGCAGGAGCAGCCTGACCTCATCATTGGTACGTCGATGGGTGCTATGTATGCCCAGCAGATGTTTGGTTATAGGAAGATTCTTGTGAACCCTTCGTTCAACATGTCCACACTTTCTAAAGTATTTAAGACTGGCGAACATAAGTTCCTCAACGGACGCAAGGACAATCAGAAGACCTTTAAGATTACGAAGGAAATCATACAGAAGCACAACATGATGGAACGACAGCAGTTCAAAGGCATTACACCCTTCGACCGCGAGAATACCTATGGGCTGTTCGGCATCCACGACACTACGGTCAATTGTTATGATCTCTTTAAGAAGTATTACACCAACGCACAGCGGTTTGACGGCGAGCATCACCTCAATGAAAAGGCACTCCGTTCGGCTGTTGTGCCCCTCGTCAAACAGATACTCAATCTCTAAAATCTAAATTAATGATGATTATCGGAATTGCAGGTGGTACAGGAAGCGGAAAGACCACCGTAGTAAACAAGATTGTCGAGGCCCTGCCAGAAGGTAGCGTGGCCGTTATTCCGCAGGATTCGTATTATAACGATCAGAGTAATTTGCCGCTCGAAGTTCGCAAACAAACTAACTTCGACCACCCGAACGCTTTCGACTGGCCTCTGTTTTCTCACCAGATAGAGGAACTTAAGGCAGGTCGTGCTATTGAGCAGCCCACCTATTCGTACATCACCTGCACCCGACTTAGTGAGACCGTTCATGTCGAACCTAAAGACGTCATCATCGTAGAAGGTATCATGAGCCTGTATGACAAGACCTTGCGCGACCAGATGGACCTCAAAATCTTTGTTGATGCAGGAGCCGATGAGCGTCTACTTCGTGTTATTGTTCGCGATATGGCAGAGCGCGGACACCCCCTTGAAATGCTTATCAGCAAGTACCGTAACGTGCTCAAACCCATGCATGATGAATTCATTGAACCCACTAAGCAATATGCCGATATTATTATCCCTAATGGCGGTAATAACGAGCAGGCCATCCAGATGCTCAGCAAGTTCATCCTCGGACAGTTACGAGAGCAGAAGAAACTATAGGAATTATCTGTTTGAATACATGTTTTCGTAATACTTCTGGTAGTCACCACTTGTGACGTTGTCCATCCAGTCTTGATGATCGAGATACCAGCGAACGGTCTTCTCGATGCCTTCTTCGAACTGAAGTGATGGTTCCCATCCAAGTTCGCGCTGGAGTTTCGTGGAGTCGATAGCATAGCGGGCATCATGGCCTAAGCGGTCGGTGACGTAGGTGATGAGGTTCATATCTTCGCCTTCCTTACGGCCTAAGAGACGGTCAACAGTATTGATGACAACCTTAATGATATCGATATTTTTCCATTCGTTGAAACCACCGATGTTGTAAGTCTCGGCTATCTTGCCTTGATGGAAAATGATATCGATGGCACGTGCATGATCCTCTACGAACAGCCAGTCGCGTACGTTCTCTCCCTTTCCGTACACGGGTAGGGGTTTGTGGTGGCGGATATTGTTGATGAATAGCGGAATGAGTTTCTCAGGGAACTGATAAGGTCCGTAGTTGTTCGAGCAGTTGGTAACAATCGTTGGCATGCCATAGGTATCATGGAAAGCACGGACGAAGTGGTCACTCGATGCTTTGCTGGCGCTGTAAGGGGAGTGAGGATTGTACTTGGTGGTCTCATAGAAGAAATCCTCTCCGTATGCCAGATGGTGTTCGCCGCTCGATGCAGTTGTGGTGAACGGAGGACGGATACCCTCGGGATGTGTCATTTCCAAAGCTCCGTAGACTTCATCCGTAGAGATATGATAGAACCGCTTGCCTTCGTACTTCTCCGGCAGGCTCTCCCAATATAGTTTGGCTGCCTGAAGGAGTGAAAGTGTACCCATGACGTTGGTGCGTGCGAATGTGAAGGGGTCTTTGATACTACGATCCACATGACTCTCTGCTGCCAGATGGATAATACCGTCAACCTTCTCGTCCTGCATCAGTTGGTAGAAGGCTTCGAAATCGCAAATGTCCATCTTCACAAACTTGTAATTAGGTTTGGCCTCGATGTCCTTCAAGTTTGCCAAGTTACCTGCGTAGGTCAACTTGTCGAGGTTGATGATGTTGTACTCGGGGTATTTGTTTACAAATAGGCGAACTACATGACTTCCAATAAAGCCTGCTCCGCCAGTGATGACAATGGTACGTTTCATAGGATATTATGTATGCATTTTTTCAAAGAATCCGTCCAATATGGAATGATTAGTCCGAACGTCTCTTTGATTTTTGATTTATCTAATACTGAATAGGCTGGTCGGGTAACGGGAGAAGGAAACTCGTTACTATGACAAGGCTGTATGTCGCACGAGGTCTGTCCGCTATATTCTGCAATCATCTTGGTGAAATCGTACCACGAGCAGACACCTTCGTTGCTGAAATGGTATATTCCCGTCTTTGAATAGTTGAAAGTTGATCGTTTGTAATCTTCAATTATCACATAAATGGCTTTCGCCAGATCGTATGCGTATGTCGGTGTGCCCACTTGGTCGAAAACAACTTTGAGTTGAGGCTTGGTTGCGGTGAGGTTGAGCATCGTCTTCACGAAGTTCTTACCAAATTCGCTGTAGAGCCAAGCGGTACGGATGATGATATAATCGCAGCCTGATTGTATGATGTTTTGTTCCCCATGAAGTTTCGTGAGACCATATATTCCTGTTGGGGTGCCTTTCTGGTCTTCACGACAAGGAGTATTATATGGGTCTCCGCCAAAGACATAGTCGGTGGAGATATGCACCAACAGTCCCCCAACTTCCTTCATAGCAATTGCCAGATTCTGCGGTGCTGTAGCATTGAGTTCCTCAGCCAGTTCCTGATTGCTTTCTGCTGCATCTACATTAGTGTAGGCAGCACAATTGACAATTACTTGTACGTCTTGTGCCTTCACCAGATTTCTTATGTCTTCAAGGTTGGTGATGTCGAGCATTGTGGTTTCCACACCTTCTACTTCCACCACATCGGTAAAGATATAGTGGTCGGCCGATTCCTTGCTCACAATCCGCATCTCATTGCCCAACTGACCGTTGGCTCCTGTCACTAATATATTCATAATTGTTTAGCGGTTAAGGGTTAGCGGTTAGCGATATAAATTCTCCTCGATTGAGAACGGACTATCGAAGTCTTTCAGTAAAGCGTGCTTCGTATCTTTCTCGCTCAAGATGGCTTTCTCCGTAGGAATTCTCCAATCGATACCTAAAGAGTCATCAAGTATGCTGATACCTCCATCGACTTCCGGATGATAGAACTCATCGCATTTGTATTGGAAGACTGCGGTCTCACTCAGCACAGCAAATCCGTGGGCAAACCCACGTGAGATGAAGAACTGACGGTGGTTGTCTTCTGTGAGTTCTACGGCTACATGTTGCCCATATGTAGGACTTCCTTTGCGAACATCTACAGCGACATCAAGTACTGCTCCTCTCACACAGCGCACAATCTTGCTCTGTGTGAACGGCGGGCGTTGGAAATGCAATCCACGCATCACTCCGTAGCTGCTCATGCTTTCGTTGTCTTGAACGAATACAAGTGGTTTGCCAATCAGTGGAATCGCAACCTGCTCATCGAAATCTCTTTGTGAGAAACTCTCGAAGAAATAGCCACGAGCATCCTTAAACACACGAGGTTCTATGATATATAGACCTTCAATCTTTGTTTTGATTACATTCATCTTATTCCAAATTGGCCACTCCTGTTTCCTTTACTTCATCAATCACTTTCAGCAGATACTGTCCGTATTGGTTTTTCAGCATAGGCTTTGCCAACTCACGCATACGATCTGCCGTAATCCAACCCTGACGGTAGGCGATTCCTTCGAGACAAGCAATTTTCAATCCCTGCCGCTTCTCCAATACTTCGATATAGGTACTTGCCTCGCTCAGCGAATCATGGGTGCCTGTATCCAACCACGCAAACCCCCGTCCGAGTGTCTGTACTTTCAACTCTCCGTCGGCAAGGAACTGCTGGTTAACCGTGGTGATTTCGTACTCTCCTCGTGCGGAAGGTTTGATATTCTTGGCTACCTCTATCACTTTGTTGGGATAAAAGTAAAGTCCTACGACTGCATAGTTGCTCTTCGGGTGCTCTGGCTTTTCCTCGATACTCAGACAGTTGCCATCCTTGTCGAACTCTGCCACACCATAACGCTCTGGGTCGTTCACCCAATAACCGAATACGGTCGCTTTCTTTTCTTCTTCAGCAGTACGTACGGCCTCTTTCAGCAAGGGAGTAAATCCTGGTCCTTGGAAGATGTTGTCGCCAAGAACCAGACAAGCACAATCATCGCCAATGAAATCCGCACCTATCGTAAATGCCTGCGCCAATCCGTCGGGACTTGGTTGCTCTGCGTAGGTGAAATGTACACCATAATCACTTCCGTCACCCAGTAGACGCTTGAAGCCTGGGAGATCGAATGGGGTAGAGATAATCAATATGTCGCGAATACCAGCCAACATCAGCACGCTGATGGGGTAGTACACCATAGGTTTGTCATAGATAGGCATCAGCTGCTTACTGATTCCTTTAGTGATGGGGTAGAGACGGGTTCCTGAACCTCCAGCTAATACAATTCCTTTCATTTTACGAATATTTTATAATTCTTGATACTTCCTGGTGCTCCTTGCTCAGCACGTGGAAGATATTCTATTCCTGTGATGGTTTGCTCACCTCCAAGGTCAATCACCAACAGATGTGGGAATCCTGCCCCCTTGATGGTCTTCCAATAGGTTGATTCCTGTAGGTCGAACACCTTGTCACCTGTATGGTTGCCGTTTTCGTCTTCACTATTGGCATACTTGGTAGTCCATGGCTCACGACTGATACGTTTACCATCTGCACCAAGTGCATAGATTTCTGCAATTGCTACAACATCATCACCACTCTGGGTGCTACTTGCTTCGATGCAAAGCAGACGACCTTTCTTCTGGCTTGCGAACTTGATGGTCTGCCAACCGTTTCCGCTCTTGAACTGTCCCTGTGTTACAGGGGTGTCGCTATTGAGGTCTGGCTTATCACCTATGTTGTTGTGCTTGTTCGACTTCTCTAACTGGAGCTTGTTCAGTTCTGGTTCAGCCTGTCCCCATACGACAGCCTCACGAGGTCCAACCACATCAAGGACGATGATCTCGTTCTTGCCTTTCTTGAGCCAGCAACCAGGTATGTAGAGTGTCTGTTGAGGACCGATGCTCCAGATGCGACCCATCGCATGACCATTCACATACACCTGTCCCTTGCCCCATGTTTCGAAGTTCAGGAAGGTGTCGCCCACTTTCTTCAGGTTGAAGTATCCGCGATAGTAGCCACGTGCTCCCCATGCATGGTTCTTGTTTGTTTTCGCAGAGAGTGCCTTCAATGCTGTCTCGTAGTCATCAGGAATGGTGGCGAGGTTCCAACGTTTGGACTTAATGGTCATTTCTGTATCTGGCGTTTTGGTGACCAAATCTGTTGAGATATCAGCTGTAATTGTCACATCACCCACGATTCCTTTGAAGTCCTTGATGGCTCGTCCGAAGTTGATTCTTCCCATACCCTCTACGAGGATGGTGAGTGCATCGCCTCTCTTGACGGGAGGTAGGGTGATTGATTTCTCATTCTTAACACGGTCAATCTTACCGATATATTTGCTGCCAATGAATACTTGAGCGAAGTCGTGGAAGTCGGCAGTGAGCTGGCTTTCTGTTGGGATTTCAGGCAGACTGGCTGCATAAATCATGGTTCCCCAACCCATGTCCATCTCCTCGAACGTCCTCAGTGCACCTACTTCTGTCTTATCAATACCTTCACTGATAGGAGCAAATTCCGTCAGCTCGAACTTCGGAACTGTGATGATAGGCATCGGAGCCTTGGGAACAGCAGGGAGTTTCTTGTCTGAGTACTTCTGCATCATCTTGCGCAGTTCTTCAAACTTCGGTGTAGCGAGACCATATTCGTTGATAGGTGCATCGTAGTCATAAGAGGTGACATCAGGCGCGAAGCCTGGAGAGTTGGCACCTGCCCAATGACCGAATGACGTACCTCCGTGGGTCATATAGAGTGAGAAACTAATGCCTTTGCTGAGCATTTCGTCCATACCATCCACCATATCCTTTGCTGGGCGCGTCTCGTGACGTGCTCCCCACTTGTCGAACCAACCGCTCCAAAACTCAGAGCACATCTTCGGAGCATCAGGGCGCAATTCGCCCAAGCGGCGGAACTGGTCGTTGATGTTGGCTCCCGTACCGAAGTTCATGGTCCATACGAGGTCATCTAGTCCGTTCTGCTCGAAGTTGCTCGACCAGTCGCACTGGAAGAGAGCCATCTTATCGCCATAGATAGAGCGGAGGCAGTCGCGGATTTCACTGACATAAGGCTTGTCTGTTCCGTACGAACCATATTCGTTCTCCACCTGAATCATGATGATAGGGCCTCCGTTCTGGATGGTGAGGGGTTTGAGTTGCTCACCCACCTTCTCCTCGAATATCTTCACACGTTCCATGAAGTAAGGGTCGCGCTCGCGAAGCTTGATGTCCTTCTTCTTTAGCAGCCACCAAGGCAGACCGCCCATCTCCCACTCTGCACAGACATAGGGGCCGGGACGCACAATGACATAAAGTCCGTTCTTCTGAGCCAGTCGGCAGAACTCCGCCACGTCGCTGTTGCCTGTGAAGTCGAACTGTCCCTCCTGTTGTTCGTGGATGTTCCAGAAGATGTAGATACACACGGCATTCATGCCCAACGCTTTACACATCTGGATACGATGCTCCCAATAGGGACGAGGGATACGCGGATAATGTACTTCGGCGGCTTTCACGATGAACGGTTTGCCGTTCAGCAGGAAAGTACCCTTACCAGCCTCAAATGTTCCTGTTTGTGCCCAGGCAATACAAGTCGTGAGTGCCAAAGCAAATGTCAATAATAATTTCTTCATGATTCGTTATTAGTTAATTTTCGCCTACAAAGCTACGATAAAGTTTTGACATGACAAAGAGAATATTTAAAAAAAGCACATGACTGAATGCCATGTGCTATTGAAAAGGTCGGAAAGAGTACCTTATTGTTAAATATATAGCATTGCTACGTAGTGAACAATAAACAGGGCGGCCAATACGTAAATCGCAATGTTAAGTTTCTTGAAATTTCCTGCGAACAGATTGACGAATACGTAGATAATCAATCCCAGCATGATGCCGTCGCTGATGCTATAGGCAAGTGGCATGAGCAACATGGTGAAGAAAGCAGGAATGGCCTCTGAGTAGTCTTGCCAGTCGATTTCGCGAACAGGTGAACACATCATCACACCTACAATCGCCAGCACAGGACCTGTAGCGGCATTTGGGATGGCAAGGAACAGGGGTGAGAAGAAGAGGGCGAGCACGAAGCATACAGCAATGGTGAACGACGTGAGACCGGTACGTCCGCCTTCTGCAACACCTGCCGAACTCTCTATGTAAGTGGTTGTCGTACTTGTGCCAAAGCATGCGCCTGTTGTTGTAGCAATTGCATCCGACATGAATATCTTCGATAATCCGTCCACTTTTCCTTCTTCATCAATCATTCCGGCTTTTACGCTCACTCCGACCACAGTTCCCATCGTATCGAACATGTCGATAAAGAGGAAAGTGAATACGACGATGAGCATATCAATGGTGAAGATATGCGTCCAGTCAAACTGGCAGAAGATAGGATCGACAGATGGAGGGATGGAGGCAACCTTGTCAAGATGGGTAATACCCATCGGAATGCCGATGAAGGTAGTGATGAGGATACCAAGCAGCATTCCGCCTTTTATCTTGCGGATAACGAGGATACTGGTGATGATGAAACCGACAATGGCCAGGAGAACAGCAGGGTCGTCAAACTTGCCCAACGTCACAGCAGTTGCTTCGCTGTTAACGATGATACCTGCATTCTTCAATCCGATGAATGCGATGTACAGACCGATACCTACTCCGATGGCGTTTTTCAATCCGAGAGGGAATGAATTGACAATCGCATCGCGCACTTTCGTAGCCGAGAGGATGATGAATACGAAACCTTCAATCAGAATGGCGGTCAGCGCAAACTGCCATGAATAGCCCATACCTACACATACAGTATAGACAAAGAACGCATTGAGTCCCATACCAGGAGCCAATCCGAATGGCTTCTTGGCATAAATTGACATCACAAGCGTTCCAACGATAGCTGCCAGTGCAGTTGCTGTAAACACAGCATTCACAGGCATTCCCTTATCTTCACCGAGTATATTTCCTAAGTCGGCAAAGATACTAGGATTGACAGCAAGGATATACGCCATCGTCAGGAAGGTGGTGATACCTGCTATGATCTCCGTCTTGATTTTATGCTTCGAGGAGTCGAAGCCGAATAAAGTCTTTAACATATCTATAATTGTTTAACTGTTAGCGCGCTCTAATTCTTTAATTTATTAATTTTTCATTGCCGAAAGCGGCTAGAAGTTCCACTTTACGCCAAGACAAGGATTACATTTGAAGCCGTCGTAGGCACCGAAGTCATTAGAGATTTCTACCTCACCGCCGACATTCAGGTTGTCACATCCGAAGTGACGACCGATGTTGTACCATAACTGAGGCTCAGAGATAAAAGTCGTTGATTTGGCTACAGGTGTACCATCATCCTTGTATCCGAAATGATCTTCCCACCAGAAGTCAGCAAAGCCAGAGAAGGTCAGACCTTGAACGCCAAACAAGTCGTTCATGCCCCATACGGCAGTCAGCTGCATCGGGATGTCGCTTGTGCCGTGAGCGATGTTCTTGTTCAGCAGCTCCAGTGTCAGCGTGTTCTTGAAGTCGGCGCTGTGCATGAAATAATCAACACCAAACAACCAGGCATTGTGGATAGGGTAGCCATAGAAACCACCATTATACTCTACGTGAAGGCTCAGTGGAGCAAACTTGGTGTCCTGCCAGAAGTTGAGGGCACGGGCAACCTCAAAGTAAGAGCCACAAGGCGCGTCGTTTGCACCGTCTTTCGTGCGGGTTTTGAAGTCCTGGTCAATGAAGAAGAAGGTGCTTCCCCATTTGTCCTGCTTGAACATCTCAAATGTAGCAGTAATTTGCTTACGGTCTTTACCGAAGTCGTAGAACACTTGAAGATTTGTCTGGGCCATTGCTCCCATTGTCATGAAAGAGACAATAGCGAAAGCTAATAATTTTTTCATTTGGCAAGTAATTTAAATGTTAATAAAAAGGAGAATTGTTTTCTTTTGCAAAAATAACACTTATTCTGATAACTCGTATCATTTAATTATAAAAAAATAACAAAACAGAAGATTTTTTTTGTTTTCTGGCTCAATATGAAAAAAAAACACTATATTTGTACCCCGAATTAAAATGTGTAGTTATGAGTAAAAATCTTAATCCTCCAGCAATTCGGGATGCCCGTCAGTTAGGTTATCCAAAAGTGTTTCTTCTTGGTGCCCAGCACATGTTCGCCATGTTTGGTGCCACAGTATTGGTTCCTGTTCTCACAGGACTCCCTATAGCAACGACATTATTGCTTGCGGGTGTTGGAACCCTCATCTTCCATTACATCACCAAACTCCAAGTGCCAGCCTTTCTCGGCTCCTCGTTCGCGTTCATCGGTGGTTACCTTTCTGTCAAGGCAGCAGGAGTTGAGATGGGTATGAGCGAGCAGTTGGCACTCGACTATGCCTGTATAGGAGTTTTCTGTGCAGGTTTGCTCTATTTCGTGATAGCCATGTTGGTGAAGTTGTTTGGCGTACAGAAAGTGTTGCGTTTCTTCCCGCCAATCGTTACAGGCCCAATCGTCATCGCTATCGGACTTGTCCTCTCCGGGTCGGCTATCGAGAACAGTCAGACCAACTGGTTGGTAGCAATGACTGCTCTCGTTACAGTGGTGTTAGCCAACATCTGGGGTAAGGGATTCTTTAAAATCATACCGATTATTCTTGGTGTAATCGCCTCGTATGTCCTTGCCGTTTGCCTGGGTGAAGTCGACTTTACCAGCCTGAACGAAGCCCCTTGGATTGGACTGCCGTTCTGCTATGACACATCCGTTCTGGCAGTCTTCGATAATCCAGATTACTCTTTCATGGCATCTGCCATTCTTGCCATCATGCCAATCGCCATTGCTACCATCGTGGAGCATATCGGTGATATGTGTGCTATCTCATCTACAGTAGGCAAAGACTATTTGAAAGACCCGGGTTTGCATCGCACCCTCACAGGTGACGGTATAGCCACATCGATTGCATCACTCTTCGGTGCTCCAGCTAATACCACATACGGCGAAAACACAGGTGTGTTGAACCTCACACGCGTGTTCGACCCTATGGTCATCCGTCTGGCAGCCATCTTCGCTATTGTCATCTCGTTCTGCCCTAAGTTTGCCGAGCTCATCCATCTTATGCCCTTCGCCACAGTCGGAGGAGTGTCGCTCGTACTCTATGGTATGATTTCTGCTGTAGGTATCCGCAACTTGGTAGAGTCAAAAGCCGACCTCACACTGTCGCGCAACGTCATCGTTGTAGCTGTCATCCTTGTATTGGCCATCGGTGTGAAATACGGAGCCGGCGATGCAGTCGCTATTGGTAGCATACAACTCTCCGGCCTTGCCTTGGCTGCCATCGTGGGAGTGTTGTTTAATGCCATTTTGCCACAAGAAAAAAAAGAGAAGACCGAATAAGGCGACTTACTATAATCCAAACTCGATAGCCTCGATTCCAAGCAGAAAGCCAATCCATAAGAACTAAGCTGCTTGCCTCTTTCTCATGGAGCGGGCTGTGTCATCTACATTACAGACACAAGGGGACAGGGGGACAAGGGGACAAGCTTTTTCTGCGGTGTCACCCTGTCCCCTTTATGATTATGTTACTACTTATCTTGAGATATTTAACTTAATTATTAACACTACTTACTTGTATATATCACATTAAGTAACTTACACATTATAATAAAATAATAAATTTAATGTCTTACTATTGGCGTTACCATAGATTATGGTGTGCACCGTAAATTTTTGCTGTCCCCTTGTCCCCTTGTCCCCACATTTTGTCTTTTCCTAAAAAAGGTTGACTGTTTTTTACCCTTTTCCTGATGTGGTTGACAGTCGCTTTTCTAAACAAGTTGACACTTCACAAAAAGGTGTCTTTATGTGGACGAGGAAGACAAAACTACTGTCGCAGTGCGACACTGATTCTAACTACAGGCCTAAGGCTGTCATTATCAGAATTTAGGCTTTTTAAGAAGTTTTAAGGCATTTTGACTGCTCTATCGATATCCCCTCGATTTTGGTGCAAAAATGCAAAATCGGGGCTTTTTCGTACGAATTTCGGCATCTTGACATTATTTAACACCAAAAATTTTGTAGATGTCGAGAAAAATTCTTACCTTTGTAAGGTAAAATAAAACGTTGAAAAGACTCACCCCCTTAGAGGGGAGTAGAATGAGGTAATGAGGAGTACTGAACTTCTGTAAAAATAGTAAATAGTCAAATAGAAATTAAAATATAAACAATGGATCAGCAAGACAGAATTATCAAAGTAGACATCAACGAAACGATGAAGTCGTCATACATCGACTACTCTATGTCGGTGATTGTGGCGCGTGCGTTGCCTGATGTCAGAGATGGATTCAAACCTGTTCATCGTCGTATCCTTTTCGACATGATGGAGCAGGGCATTACTTCGGACAAAGCAACAAAGAAAAGTGCACGTATCGTGGGTGACGTGCTCGGTAAGTATCACCCCCATGGAGATTCCTCTGTATATGGGGCGCTGGTACGTTTGGCTCAGCCATGGGCAATGCGTTACACGTTGGTCGACGGACAAGGTAACTTCGGTTCGGTCGACGGTGATGGTGCGGCAGCAATGCGTTATACGGAGGCCCGACTCACTAAGCTGGGTGAGGTGATGATGGACGACCTGTATAAGGATACAGTTGACTTCCAACCAACGTATGATGATTCGAACACAGAGCCTACGGTGCTCTCGACGAAGATACCTAACCTGCTGGTGAACGGTGCTACAGGTATTGCTGTAGGTATGGCTACGAATATTCCGACTCACAATCTGGGTGAGGTGATTGATGGCTGTGTGGCTTATATCGACAACCCTGACATCGACGTGGATGGCCTGATGCAATACATCAAGGGTCCGGACTTCCCTACAGGTGGTATCATCTGTGGTACGGACGGCATTCGTGAGGCTTACGAGACAGGTCGCGGACGTATCGTCATCCGTTCGAAGACGGAGTTTGAGACAGATGGTCAGCACGAGAAGATTATCGTGAACGAGATACCTTATAATGTAAATAAGTCGGAACTCATCAAGCGTATTGCCGACCTAGTGAACGAAAAGAAGATTGAGGGTATTAGCAACGTGAACGATGAATCGGACCGTGAGGGTATGCGTATCGTGATTGACCTGAAGCGCGATGCTAACTCAAACGTAGTGCTCAACAAGCTCTATAAGATGACAGAACTCCAGAGCAGCTTCAGTGTAAACTGCATTGCAATCGTTCGCAAGCGTCCAAAGACATTGACCTTGAAGGACTGCATCAAGGAGTTTGTGGCCCATCGTCATGATGTTACCATCCGTCGTACAAAGTTCGACAAGAAGAAAGCAGAGGAGCGTGCTCACTTGCTCGAAGCACTCATCATTGCCAGCGATAACATCGACGAGGTGGTACAGATTATCAAGTCGTCGAAGACTCCGCAGGAGGCTCAGACACGACTGATGGCTCGCTTTGGTTTCGATGAGGCTCAGGCCAAGTATGTAGTCGACATGCGACTCAGTCAGCTGACAGGTTTGCAGCAGGAGAAACTCCATGCTGAGTATGACGAACTCTTGAAACTCATAGAATACCTGCAGCAGATTCTCGACGATCCTGAACTATGCAAGAAGGTGATGAAGGACGAACTGATTGAGGTGAAAGAGAAATATGCTGATGAGCGTAAGACGGTAATTGATCCTCGTGGCAGCCAGAACTTCAACCCAGAAGACTTCTATGCCGACGATGCATGCGTAGTAACCATCTCACACCTCGGTTATATCAAGCGTACCCCGCTTACAGAGTTCCGTACACAGGCTCGTGGTGGCGTAGGCAGCAAGGGTGGAAGCGCTCGTGAAACAGACTTCATAGAGCATATCTATCCAGCTACAGGACACAACACCATGATGTTCTTCACCCAGAAGGGACGTTGTTACTGGATGAAAGTCTACGACATTCCAGAGGGAGGTAAGACCTTCAAGGGACGCGCTGTGCAGAATATGCTCAATATCGACTCGGATGATAAGGCAACAGCATTCATCTGTATTAAGAACATCAACGATCAAGAATTCGTGGACAGCCACAACCTGATGTTCTGTACAAAGATGGGTATTGTGAAGAAGACAGCATTTGCCAACTATGCCCGTCCACGTTCAACTGGTATTATTGCTATCAATCTGATGGAAGGCGATATGGTGAAGGATGTGCTTCTTACCAGCGGAACCGACGAAATCATGATTGCCAGCCGCGACGGACGTGCCATCCGATTCGTAGAGAATACGGTACGTGTGATGGGACGTGGAGCAACTGGAGTGAAAGCATTGAAACTCAACGGTCCGGATGACGAAATCGTAGGTATGATTTCTCTGCATAAGCCAGAAGGCGAAAGCGAGGAAGAAATGCTGAACGACCCAACGATTCCAACCGTACTCGTTGTCAGCGAAAACGGATATGGAAAGCGTAGCTCTATTTTCGACTATCGTATCACGAACAGAAATGGTAAGGGAATCAAGACGCTTAACATCACGGAAAAAACTGGCAAGCTTATTGCTATAAAGAGTGTAACGGATGACGATGACCTGATGATTATCAACAAGAGCGGTATTGCTATCCGTCTGGCGCTCAAGACCGTACGCATCCAAGGACGTAACACCCAGGGAGTAACCCTCATTAACCTGAAGAAACGTAATGATGCAATATCGAGTGTCTGCAAAGTGGAACATGAAGAGCTAGAAGGAGATGATGAAATCACGGTTCCCGATGCTGACGGACAAACAAATATGACCTATAAGGATACTCCGGAAACGGAGGAAACCAATAATGAGACAAGTCAAGAAAATTAGTAAACCAATTAAATTGAATAATTATGAAACGAGTATTATTCATCTGCGCAATGTTAGTAACATGCTCTACATTGTTCGCACAAAAGTATGCAGTGATCGATGCTAAGAATACGCTCACTGAAGCTTGTCGTGACTCACGTAATATAGATTACAAACTCGTCAATAAGGCATGGAATGATATTCAGGAATGCATGGTTAACGAGAAGAGTAAAGACTATTATGACACTTGGGTAACAGCAGCCAAGATTAGGAACATCTTGACCTACAAACTCTATCAGGACGGACAGGATGGAACACTCGACACCCTGAAGTATTTCGGTGGATTGAGTGATATTCTCTCTTACTATCAGAAAGTAGAAAAGTGTATTACTACGCCTAACGAGAAAGGGAAACTGCCCGTGAAGGCGGACGAATACAAGGAAATCCATCAAGATGCATTGCAGCAGGCAACCTCTATGCGTACACAAATCCTTACTGGAGCATGCTCTATGGTGAATGGGCATCCAGACGGAACCATGAAGTTGCTCGACCACTATTTTGCAACCTTCGACGATCCATTGTTTAAAGAACTGAACCTCAACGAGACCGATACATTGAAGGAAAGCGCCTATCTGTATTACGGTATGGCAATGAAGAACAAGGCCGTTACATGGGCAGACACCGTGAAATATCTCGACTGGTACGAGAAAGTGCTTGATTCACCAACTTACGGTACCTATACATGTGTTGAGTTGATGAACACATACAAAGAGCATGGTGACATGGAGAAGTGGGAGAAGTACTGCCGCTATGCCGCCGAGCATTACAACGATGTGCAATTCCCAAAACTGCTTGTGCAGGAATATGTACGTCAGGACAACAACGAAGGCGCTATGAAGATGTGTGACGAAATGGCGAAGCTCTACCCGCAGGAAATCTATTTCGTCGAGACAAAAGCTCTGATGGTGTTCAACGACAAGAAATACAGGGAAGCCATCGATATCTTCAAGAAACTCATCGAGATTGATCCAACCTATGCACGTGCATGGACATCACTTGGAACTTGCTATTATCAGATAGCAATGGAAAACAAGAACAATATTCCAGAGTGTAAGAAATGGCTCAATGAGGCCATTCCATGCTACAAGAAGTCAGAGGAATGTGAACCTGATAACCCAGTGCTTTGGGGCAACTACCTCTATCGTTGCTATCATGCTTTGTCAGATAAAGCCAACGAACAGAAGTACTCTAAGTACAAGGATGCATAATGACATCAAAATATAAATAATAAGGGGGTGAGTAGCTAAAACTCATCCCCATATTTATGGCCTTATGCTATGTTTTCACCACTAAAACTTCTTTGATGTTGGTTGTATAGCAGGGTGACTTGAATTCCCGTTTGAGGTTCCACTTACTGAATGAATCACTCTGCACAGCAAGATGCACGGCATCGGTACCTTCCTTCTTATTGATGGCATCAATGGCTTTGGTTAGCCGCTGCTGTTTGATATGGTCGGTCGTATCGAAGAGGTGCTGCTGTATGCTGTTATTGGGGCTGATGTCGGTGAGTATGACTCCACTTTTCTTAAAGTGGTAGCCATCACGCCATATTTTACGTAGGGCGATTATGGCATAGTTAGTGAGCAAGAGAGTAGAATCTGTAGGTGTAATAAACTGCACAGAGGTGCTGTTCATGTATTGTGGCAGGTCTTGACGAAACCGGTTTGTGAGGATGAATACCGTAAGGTTGCCTGCTACAGAGTGTTGAGTCCTGAGTTTTCGTGCACATGAGGCAGTAAAATTGGCTACACTCTCTGCCATTTTGTCCCATTCGGTGATCATTTCGCCAAACGAACGGCTGGTGCAGATGCTTTGTTTCTCAGGCAGTTCGTTGAGGTCTTTGCATGGTATACCACGTAGTTCTTTCCAAGTGTGTACGCTTGGTAACTTGAACTGTTGGCTTATCCACGATTCTGATTTTGCCTGAAAATCGTAGGCGGTTGCTACTCCGTAGTACTCGAGTTTTTTTCGAAATTGTCTTCCAATGCCCCATACATCGCCGACGGGAAGCAACTGAAGTGCCTTAAGGCGTTTCTCATCGCTGTCGATGATACACACTCCATGATAGCCAGGTATCTTCTTTGCAAAATGAGACGCTACCTTAGCAAGCGTGCGGGTTGGACCTACGCCGATAGAGACAGATACTCCTATGCCTTTATATATTCTGCGGCGCAAGGTGACAAGCGATTCGTGCAGCTTGTCGGATCTGTATCCATCGATGTTGAAGAAGGCTTCGTCGATAGAGTAGATGTCGATGTCGCCCGTCTCCTCGGCAAGGAGTTGCATGACACGTGCTGAGATATCGCCATAGAGGGTGTAATTGCTTGAAAACACACTGACGTTGTGTTGACGGATGAGGTCGCTGACTTGATAGAATGGTGTTCCTCGCTTCATTCCCAATGCTTTTGCTTCTTTAGTCATAGCCACGATGCATCCATCGTTGTTGCTCAGCACAACAACGGGTTTCCCATATAGCTCAGGACGAAACACGCGTTCGCAGGAAGCAAAGAAACTGTCGCAGTCGCAAAGTGCAAACATACATTATCGGCGTTTGTGAATGGAATAGGTGACAACACCCCAGATAGTAAATTCACTTTCTGGATCGACCTTGATGGATGGAAAGTCGGGATTGGCAGGACGTAACCATATACCGTCGGGACGCACATCAACAAATTTGAGGGTGAACTCACCATCGATGAAACAGACAGCCATATCATCGTGACGAGGTTCGAGCGAACGATCTACAATTAGATAGTCACCATCATGGATGTATGCATCAATCATAGAGCTACCCGATACGCGCGTACAGAATGTTGTAGCCTTGTGGGTAATCAACTCACGATTGAAGTCGATAGTTTGATCCATGTAATCCTGAGCAGGTGATGGAAACCCCGCTTTTACACCTCCGTCGGAGAATGGTATTGAGGTGCGGAAAGAAGAATCTTCTATGTTAAGGATTTCAAGAGGCATATACTTATATTTATTTTATAATTCACGATTCTGTCATTTGTATAAACGGCATTTGTCTTATCAGGTAATAGAACAAAAAAAGGAAGCGTGGCTTCCTTTTCTTTGCGGTGCGTACGAGACTCGAACTCGTGACCCCATGCGTGACAGGCATGTATTCTAACCTACTGAACTAACGCACCTTTTTTGCTCCTCTTTCGATTTGCGACTGCAAAGGTAGTACTTTTTTCTGAACTGACAAAACTTTTTCGAGTTTTTTTTGCTTTTTCTTGAAAAAAGTTGCAAAACTTAGTTCGCAGCCTCGAATTCTTTAAGGAATCGGGTGTCATTTTCGCTAAACATACGCAAATCCTTCACTTGATATTTGAGGTTCGTAATGCGCTCAACACCCATGCCGAATGCATAACCTTTATATTTTTTGGAGTCGATGCCATTGAGTTCAAGTACCGCAGGATCGATCATTCCACATCCGAGAATCTCTACCCATCCTGTGTATTTGCAGAAACTGCAGCCTTCGCCACCACAGATGTTACAGCTGATGTCCATCTCAGCTGATGGTTCTGTGAATGGGAAATAGGATGGACGAAGACGAATCTGGGTGCCTTCGCCAAACATTTCGCGTGCAAAGAGTAGAAGTACTTGTTTCAAGTCGGTAAAGCTGACATCCTGGTCAACATAAAGTCCCTCGACTTGATGGAAGAAGCAGTGAGCGCGGGCGCTGATGGCTTCATTGCGGTAAACACGTCCCGGGCAAATGATACGGATTGGGGGCTGGGTGTGTTCCATCACACGGCTCTGCACGGAACTGGTGTGAGTGCGTAATATTACATCGGGTTTGGCTTCGATGAAGAAGGTATCCTGCATGTCGCGGGCAGGATGGTCGTCGGCAAAATTCATGGCTCCGAATACGTGCCAGTCGTCTTCCACTTCTGGACCTTCAGCTAGCGAGAATCCGAGTCGGGAGAAGATATCGACGATTTCGTTCTTAACGATGGTGAGCGGATGACGTGTTCCCAACTCGATAGGGTACGCCGTACGGGTGATGTCGATGTCGTCGGCATCAGTGTCTGTGGAATCGAACGCTGCCTTCAGCGAGTTGATTTTATCGAATGCTTTGGTTTTCAGTTCATTGATTTTGATACCTACTTCTTTCTTTTGTTCGGCAGGTACGTTACGGAAGTCTGCCATGAGGGCAGGGATACTTCCTTTTTTACTAAGGTATTTTATGCGGAGAGCCTCGATGTCCTCTGCGCTATGTGCTTCGAGAGTGTCGATCTCTGCCAGCAATGCTTGTATCTTTTCTAACATGTTGTGAAATTTTTTGCAAAGTTACGAAAAAAAAAATAAAGCATCAGTTTTTTGTAAGTGTTGTTTGTAAAAATCTCGTTTTTTTGAGGGAAAAAACACTGTATTTGAAAAAAATAAGTTTCCTACGACATTTTTTTTTATATTAGTATTAAATATGTGAAGTATTATCCTTATCTTTGCATGTTTTTGAAATATCGTGCATAGTTTTGTGAGATAAAACGAAAAGAAAGGTGCTTATGAAAATAGCAGTTGCAGGAACAGGATATGTGGGTTTATCGATAGCTACCCTTTTAGCACAACACAACGAAGTTGTGGCAGTGGACGTATTGCCCGACAAAGTTGATAAAATCAATCGGAAGATATCTCCAATTCAGGATGAATATATTGAAAGGTATTTAGCAGAAAAAGATT
>JAGAAL010000014.1 GCA_017615245.1 Bacteroidaceae bacterium | reverse complement strand
CGCCACGTATGCCAATGTGGAATGGGTTGATGTTACAGCCCTCTACATCAGGAACCCCAATTACGCCAACAACAATGGCGACTATTGGCTCGGTACGGAACTGAACTTCGACGGAGCAGTTTCAAATGCTTCCCACTTTCAGAAGACGTATGACACTTTTCAGACAATAGGCAAAATGCCGGCAGGACATTACCGTCTGTCGGTGCAGGGGTTCTATCGTGCAGGCGATGCCAGTAAGGACTATTCTCGCTTTTCAGAGGGTGACGATGCCTATCGCTATGCGGCGATGTATGCCAAATGTGCCGATACGACCTTCGCTGCAAAACTTGTGCACTGTGCCTCAGGTGCGGCTACGCGCAGTCTTGGAGGCGCAACGGTCAAGGTTTCCGGCAAGTATCTGCCGGATGATATGGCTGCTGCTCATAAGTGGTTTGAAGCAGGATATTATCATAATGTGTTGGAATTTGAACTCGTTGAGGATGAGGAAATAACAATAGGCATCAACAAAACCAAGTTCATAGGTGGCGACTGGACTTGCATCTCCAACTGGCGACTGGAGTATTGGACCGACAATGTGCATGTTGAAAGCATCACGCTGGATTCGCCATCGCTGTTCATGGCTTTGGGCGAGGAGAGGCAGCTGTGCCCGGAGGTAAAGCCTGCGAATGCCGTCAACAAGTTGGTTAAATGGCAATCGTCAAACAGCCGTATCGTATCAGTCAGCGAAGACGGGCTGGCAAAGGCGATTGGCGAGGGCTCTGCTACGCTGACGGGAACTGCCATCGATGGAAGCGGCTGCAGGGTGGAATGTGCCGTGACGGTACGGAAGATTGCCGGTACGCAGCAGAATATTGTCATTAACGAGGTTATGCCCTCCAATATCGACATGTTCCTCGACACGTCCTACAACTTCGGTTCATGGATAGAGTTTTACAATCCGACGGACACGGCTGTCACGCTCGCAGGGCTGTTTATCACCGACGATGTGACAGACTTGAGGAAATACCCATTCTCACTGGATCATGGTGCTGTTCCGGCAAAAGGCCACAAGGTGATATGGTTCGACCACTATGATGAATACGCGCTGCAGCAGGTGAATTTCAAACTTGAGTACGTAGGTGGTACCATAGCCATATCCGATGGCAATGCTGTGCTGGCTCAGTTCGCTTACCCTGAAACTCCATCCCGGGCTTCTTATGCCCGAACGGAGGATGGAGGCGACGAGTGGGGAATTACCGCCATGCCAACCCCGGGGACGGCAAACGCTGCCAGCGTGTTCGCATCAAAACAGATGGCCCCGCCTGTCGTTGATAGGGTAGGGCAGTTGTTTACTGGCGTGCTGACTGTCCGCGTTGCGATTCCCGATGGTGCGACGTTGCGTTATACGCTTGATGGGACTACACCTACCGACGTTCATGGAATGACATCCGAGAGTGGCGAGTTCGCATTCTCGGAAACAACCACATTGCGGCTCAGGTTCTATCGCGACGGCTATTTGCCAAGTAGGGTAGTGTCGCATTCGTATATACTCAAGACGCGCGATTTCGTGTTCCCGATCATATCCGTCATCACCAACGACGACTTTATCAACAGCAAGGAGTTGGGACTCTTCCAGCGAGGACCGCACGGCGCACCGGGACGAGGCGAGACAACCCCGTGCAACTGGAATCGTGACTGGGACCGGTCGGTTAATATGGAATACTTCACGCCCGACGGTAACGGACAATATGCGCTGGCCCACAGTCAGGAAGTCGATTTCTCTATGACTGGCGGGTGGAGCCGCAATTGGACACCACATTCGTTTAAGCTGAAAGCCGACAAACAGTATTACGGCGAGAACTTCCTGTCGTACCCGTTCTTTAAGGACAAGTCATTCAACAAGAATAAAACCCTGCTCATGCACAACGGCGGCAACGATACCGATTGTCGCATCTGGGATGCCGTCATACAGGAAGTGACACGCCGTGGCGGCTGGTATGTAGATGGCCAGTGCTGGCAACCAACGCATATCATTTTGAATGGCAAGTACTATGCCACGCTGAATATGCGCGAACCTAGCAACAAGCACTTCGCTTATGCCAACTATGGATTAAGCAGCGACGAAATTGATCAGTTCGACCTCAGTCCTGATTCGGGAATGATATGCATGGAAGGCAACTTCGAGGCTCTTAACCGCTGGTCAGAATTGTCGAGGTCTGCCGCAAACCAGTCGTCCTACGATGAGATTTGCCAACTTGTAGATATCGATGAATTCATCAACTATCTATGCGTAGAACTCTACTTTGGCTGCAACGACTGGCCACAGAACAACATCAAGTTCTTCCGCAAGAAGGATGGAAAGTTCCACTTCGTCCTTTTCGACCTCGATTCTGCACTCTCCACAACCGATCCTTTCGGATGGTTTTCAGGACACAAGAGCTGGACTTTCAATAAGTATGATCCTGCCACTGGCCAGCGAAGGCAGGTCACAGAAAACCTTCAGCACGTAGTGAACTTCCTGAATATGCTGAGCAACGACTCGTTCCGCCGACGATTCATCGATGCATATTGCGTCTTTGGCGGCTCTGTCGCTACGGTGGACAGGTTCAGGGCTGTTGTAAACGATGTTGCAACTTACGAAGGCTTGAACGGCTTTGTGAATCCGTCTGAATCAGCTGCGAGCTTGTTGAAGAAAATGGGTGACTCTTACAACGGCACCATGACCAATGCGCTGAGAAACTATTCAGCTTTCAAACTCTCACAGACCCCGAAGCAGACACTCCACTTGTCAACCAACATTGATAACGCCAAGCTTTCACTCAACGGCATTACCATTCCCACCAATGCCTTCGATGGCGTGTTCTTCGGACCTGCTACGCTGAAGGCAGAGGCGCCTGCAGGCTACCGCTTCGCAGGATGGCTGGGTGATGGCGTCAAGAAGGTGACAAGGATATTCGCCCCCGAGAGCGAATGGAAATACTACACCAAAGGTTCTCTCGATGGCAAAAACTGGTATTCCACCGATTATTCAGATGCCAGATGGAACACAGGTCAGGCACCTTTAGGATATAATCAGGCTGGGCTCAACACGACCATCGGCTATGGCGGTAATGCCAACAACAAATACCCTACGTACTATTTCCGTAAATCATTTGAGATGAAGAACATCCCCGACGATGCCGATTTCATACTCAATTATTCAGTTGATGATGGTTTTGTTGTGTATGTGAATGGGGTAGAAGCCGGACGATACAATATGCCTTCCGGCGACATCGCTTACAGCACATACGGTCAGCTGGCTTCAAACAATCCTGACGTCGGTTCACTCATATTAAACAAAGATTTGTTCCATGTAGGCGAAAACCTGATTGCTGTGGAAGTCCATAATTACTCTGCTGCCTCAACCGACGTGCTCTGGAGCGCGGAACTGGGACTGCAGACACCCGTCAACGACGTTTCGCAGTATGATTCCACCGAACCCGATTATACGCTGGGCTCAGCTTCCTCCATCATGCTGAAAGCCGTGTTCAAACCTCTGGCAGAGATGGACAGAGTGGCAAGCGAAGTAACACCTGTCGTCATCAACGAGGTAAGTGCCGACAATGAGATTTTCGTTAACGATTACTTCAAAAAAGGCGACTGGATAGAACTCTACAACACGACTGATGAGGCCGTCGACGTCTCTGGCATGTATGTAAGCGACAATGCCTCAAAAACAAAGAAATACCAGATTCCTGCATCCGATGGCATTGTCAATACCGTTATCCCGGCACATGGCTTCCTTGTCGTGTGGTGCGACAATCTCGACGACCTCTCGCAATTGCACACGTCATTCAAATTAGATGCCGATGGTGGTGACGTGCTGCTCACGGCAAGCGACCAGTCGTGGACAAACACGCTGAGCTATCCACAGCACGATGGCTGGCACTCAGTGGGACGCTTCCCTGATGGTGCAGAAAACATCTACGTGTTCTCAATGCCGTCAATCAGCAAAACCAACCATCTGATATTTGCCGACAACACCGTTTACATCCCAACATCAACCAAGGATTTGAGCCAGGAAGTGGCTACAACCTATCTCACATTACCTGTGGGAGAGAAAGAACTGAAAGTCGATTTCGACAAGCTCTCGGAGATTGCCCAGGCCATCGGTGCTAACGATTTGCTTAGCGGAGAACACTATCGAGGACTCATGGACGACGGATACTGGAGCGATCCTGTCGCGGCAAATTCCGACAAGGGCCTCACGTTCAATGAGAATGGTTTCTGTAGCTCCAATGCCGACATCACGATTCGGTTCGAGGACGACAAAGTCTGCACACGTTCCACGGCCGCACCTGACGAGCACTGGAAAGCTAACGCACTCGTCTGCTTCCAGAATGCATTGAGGCGTTACACCATCCACCTTACCCTCGTTTCAGAACAGGAATTCACCTCAGGCATCACAACCGTTCATAGCCCCGCCGACACCTCAACCAGCGCATACAACATAGCAGGACAGCGCATCTCAAGCTCTTATCGCGGCATCCAAATCATCAACGGAAGAAAAGTGCTGGTTAAGTAGCAAGACGAAGCCGAATCAGAAGAGATAATCACCCCCGCCGAATAGATAGTGTTTCTCTCTGTAAGTTCCAAATAATCAGGGAGAAAAGTGGGAT
>JAGAAL010000003.1 GCA_017615245.1 Bacteroidaceae bacterium | reverse complement strand
TAATATGTAATATTTGTAATTTTTTTTGTGTGTACCCTCATGTGATTACCAATCATTTGTTTACAATCGTAACCCATAAATTGACATCTGTACTTTACAAAATGATATATTTGTTTACAAAATTACATTTTCTGCATCATTTTCTTGCTTTTATCCTTGGTTATGTCGGAATTATTTCGTACCTTTGTAGTGCTTTTGAGGGGGCGGAAAACCTAAGGAGCAATTCAGGACTAATTCCGAATTAATCTCGGACTGAAACGCATAAGAAAATAAGCGTTTCACCAGAGCCACATAGGAAGTACACAAGAATTAGGTGGAGGAGTTGATAGTTCATAGTTGATAGTAGTTGAAAGTTGAGAGTGCCGCCGCGGAGTACTTAGAACTAGCTACGTTAAACTTTATAAACTGACTTTAAACTATAAACTCTAAACCCTGAACTTAGAAGAGCTTGCTCCCCAGTCATAGTGACAGGTTCGCTTTTATTCTCATCAGCAATTGTTAACCTTATGGCTAAAAGTGACGGTTATTTTGGTCTTCGACGTGGTTCGACCAAGTCACACACCTTCCAAGTGAGTGACGGAAAGCAAATCACCAAGGATCGTGTAGGTGCTCCCAAGAATCCTCGCACGCTCCGACAGATGAATCAGCGCCTGCTTGTGGCTACCGTAAGTAGCGCATATCGTGCAATGAAGGCAATCGCTGACCACTCTTTCGAGGGTAAGTCGGCAGGAATGCCATCAATGCGTGAGTTCATGTCCCTGAACATGGCGCAGATTCAGGCAGCCAAGAACAGCAACGCTGGTTTCTTCGGCTTCAACAAGTGGGGCGTGAAGGGCCTCATGCCGGGCAGTTACATCATCAGTAACGGCTCTCTCTATCCGATCTGTCCTGACCTCGCAGTGAAGAACATCTCCGCAGCAGGTAAGCAGATTGTGATTGACGTTGCGGCTGGTAACACCGTGACCGACTTCGCAGAGGAAATGGGTATGCAGAACTTCGGCGACATCGCCACCATCTGCTTCATCTTCCCGCTCGCTGACGGCTCTTATGGCTTCGGAGCTGCCCGCTTCACCTACAAGCAGGGCGACGACCTCGCAGGTTCGTTCGAACTCGCAGCAGCAGGTGACGTGGTGGGTGCTTCGTTCGCAAAGACCGCTCAGGGCCTCACGCTGACTGTTCAGACTTACCAGGACTGGAAGAACGGAACAGCCGAAGAGGACATCTACCTCGCTGCCATCTGCTCACGTTATGTAAACGGAACGTGGAAGCGCAGCAAGGCGCAGTTCGATGTATCGGGTGCTACTCCTACCTACGCCGAGGCAATCGCTACCTACCCTGTAGGTGAAAGCCGTTTCCTCAATGGTGATGGAAGTGTGGCAACTGCTCCGAGCGAGAACCCATCATCTCCATCCACTCCTGACAGCCCAGGCACTACTAACGGTGTGCTGACTATCAGCAAGACGGGTACAGGTACGTCAACCGTACGTGTTGACGGCAGCCCTGTAAACTCAGGTGCAACCGTAGAGGCTGGCAAGTCAATTGCCATCCATGTTGAACCAGCAGAAGGTCAGGTACCTACTGCAACCCTCAACGGACAGAGTGTAACGCTGACTGAAAGCGATGGTGCATACGAAGGTACTGCAACCATGCCGGCTGCTAACGCTACGCTCGTCATCAACAGCGGAAGCACAGGCGGCGGCGTAGACCAGAACTAAGGGATTAGTTGAGAGTGTATAGTTTAGAGTTTAGAGTAGTTGAAAGTTGAAAGTTAACAACAGCATTCATCTGTCTGTCACTCCTGCACTCCTGCCACTCCTGAACTACCAAACTAAAGAGGCTGGCAATTTACGATGCCAGCCTTTTATTTTGATGACGCAATGACAAAACGTTTATCTTACTGTGACCGCAACTGTCTTGAGGTCGGACGGATTGGCTGAAGGACCTACCATGACGTTGTAGCGACCTGGGAGGATGCGCATGGTGTTGGTAGCGGTGTCCCACCACTCGAACGAAGTGCGAGGTAGCGGGATGTCGACCTTGACGCTCTTGCCTGCCGGAACGGTTGCTCGCTTATAGGCGCGAAGTGTGCGGACAGTAATATTTTATTTATTTAATGAATACTTTCTTTCCGTCGATGATATACACTCCCTTCGGGAGCGCAGAGGACGCAGAGAAGAAACCCCTTTCCTGTCCCCCCTCAAGGGGGAAGCCGACTCGTTGCCCATTGAGGTTGTAAATCTTTTCATTTTTTAATTTTTCATTTTTTACATTTTCCTCGATGCCAGCTGGGGTTTCACCGTCGTTGCTGAGGAATACCTCGTTGATATACATGGCTGCGGAACCGTTGCTGCTGAAGCCGATCATGCGGACGTTCTTCAGGTTGAGGTCCTTACCGCCAACGGTCTTGAGGTCTTTCAGTTCGATGACGACATCTTTCTGTTTCAGGATTTCGTATTCGTAGTAATCGCCAGTAACGCTGGTGGTGTTGTAGATTCGCAGGGTTGGTTTGGCTGCTGAAGGCAGACGCAGATGAATGACGAGGTACTTATACTCGGAGATGTCGATGCCGTTGGTGTACTGCCATCCGCCGAAACCGCCGTTACCTGTCTGCAGGGCGTGGGTCTTCTCTGTGAACTTGCCTGAACCCGAGATTGATGGATTGAGTCCGTCGGCTGTGAATGGGAATATCTCGACTCTGACGGTGATATCGGTAGTTATGGTCTTACCATCTTTATCGGTGAAGCTGACGTGTACTACGGTCGTTCCTTCCTTCATGCCGGCAACGATACGGATGCCGTCAACTTTAGCGATGCTCTCATCGTCGACTGTGAACTCGCAGCGGCGGGTTACGTTGTGTGAGGTTCCGTCGGCTTCATTGCCGAAGATGGTGATTTCTGTACCCAGACCAGGAGTGAGTACCATCTCGTTGGTACGTACTTCCAACTCGGCTGCGGAGAACTCTGCGTTATTGTCGTTCTTCTCAAGGAAGTCGAGCATAGCTGCGGCATAACGGCGTCCCATTTCACGATAGCCTTCTGCGGTGAAGTGGAGTCCGTCGCCACGCTGTGGACAACCCTTCGACGAGATGACGTAGCAGTGTTTGATGAGACTTGGCATCTTGGCGATGCAGGCAGAGTTGTGTCCGTAGCATGAACCGCCTTCAGCCTGTCCTACGAGTTCGCCAACGAGCAATGGCACCTCTTCTGCGCTAAGGTTCAGGTCGTTGAGCATACGTTCGTAGAGCATCTTTACCTCGGCTGGCCACCACGATGCCATATTGTCGGTACAGCCCTGATGGAGCAGGATGCCCTTAATGACACCGTCTTTCTGTGCCTTCTTTGCCAAAGCGATGAGTTCGTTGTATGGGTGGTTATTGTATTGTGCGGCGTAGTTCTTTAGCCAGTCGGCACAGGTTGGCAGATATGTGCCAATCTGGTCTTCATCGAACATCTTGATGGAGCATCCGCCAAGAGCTACGTTGATGACACCTACGGTAATCTGCTCAGGGAGCTTTTCGCAGAGCGTACGGCCGAAATAGTCGCAAGGAGTGAGGCCGGTACCCTGACGGCAGAGTGGGGGATTGGCGGTATACCATTGTCCCTTTGTGCGTTGAGGGCTGCTGAAGTTTACTGCTGCCATCATCTTGAATCGTTTCGGCGCATTCTGGTCCTGAGCTTCAGGGGTAGCATTTCCCTCCATGTTCGACTGACCGAAAGCCAGATAGATGTGGAAATTGGGGTCTTGTGCAAACGATACGGTGCAAAGCAGCATCAGTAAAAGTAGTGATGTAAATCTTTTCATAATGTTCAGTTTTTTAGTTGTTGATAAATGATTTGCACCGCAAAGATAGTAAAAGTTTAGTGTTTAGAGTTTAGAGTTTAGAGTTTTTTTTGATTTTTACATAAAATTCTAACGCTCGACAATAAAAACAAGCTTTTATTGTGCTCACTTAACCGAATTTTTTTCTATTCGCTTTTCTCTTTTCACTTTTTTTTGTAATTTTGTCCCGAATTTGTAAATAATTAAATAGTAATTGAATAGTAAATAGTCTAATAGTAAATGGCAAATAAAATAGAGACCTTGCATTTCCGTTCAGATGCGTTCAATACCGACTTCAAGCGTGAACTGTCGTATGACGTGCTGGGGCGCGATATCCTAAACTGTGCGGAGAATCATGCGTCGAAGCGTGGTTTCGGGTTTAGCGACCTGCTGAAAGTGAACCATTCGTGGGTGCTTTCGCGTCTGTCGATCGAGATGCAACAGATGCCGCCCATCTATAGCAACTATCACATCGACACGTGGATTGAGAGCGTGTACCGCATGTTTACCAATCGTAATTTCTGTATCAAGAACGACAAAGGGGAGGTGTATGGTTATGCACGTTCTATCTGGGCGATGATTGACAATACGACGCGCCAGCCACTCGACCTTGTATCCTTCTACGGCGAAGAGTTCCAAAAGTGGCTTGGGCCCGAGATTCCCTGCGAGATGGATACCCACAGTCGTCTGCGTCCGCTGACAGATGTGGAACCTGTGATGCAGATTGAAGCTCGCTACAGCGATCTCGACTGCAATGGGCACTTCAACAGCATCAAATATATCTCGCACATCCTCGACCTCTTCTCGAAAGACTTTTACACAGAGCACCGCATCCGTCGTGCTGAAATGGCCTACATAGCTGAAGCCTACTATGGTGATGAACTCTCGTTCTTCGTCAAGGAACAGGAGCCACTCCATTATCAAGTAGAGATTCGTAAGCACTATTCTATAGACGGAAAGGGTGAAACCATCGCTCGCTGCCTTGTCGTGTTTGAGTAAGGATTTGAGCAGAAGGATAACTAAATCGCATTTTTTATGTCTTTTTTGTAAAAAAAAAGTAAATAGTAAACGGATAATGGTAAATTATCACTATCTTTGCAGCTCACATTTAAATAGTCGATAACAATATTGGATAATCAGTCATTCGCCCCGATATACGAGGCACTTGTAGAGTTCAGAAGGAACAGGGTGGTTCCTTTCGACGTTCCAGGCCACAAACGTGGTCGTGGTAATCCCGAGTTGGTGAAGCTGCTGGGCAAACAGTGTGTGGAGCTGGATGTGAACTCCATGAAACCGTTGGACAATCTGTGTCACCCCATTTCTGTCATTAAGGAAGCGGAGGATTTAGCGGCTGAGGCATTCGGTGCCGCGCATGCTTTCCTGATGGTGGGCGGCACGACATCAGCGGTACAGACGATGGTGCTCACGGCTTCGAAGAAAGGTGAGAAAATCATCCTGCCACGCAACGTGCACCGAAGTGTCATCAATGCGTTGGTTATCAACGGCGCCACGCCTATCTATGTGAATCCTGATGTGGACAATCGATTGGGTATCGCGCTGGGCATGAAGATTTCGCAGGTGGAAAAGGCTATCGAGGAGAATCCTGATGCTGTGGCTATCTTGGTGAACAATCCGTCATATTACGGTATCTGTTCGAACCTGAAACGTATCGTTGAATTGGCGCATGAGCATAATATGCTGGTGTTGGTTGACGAGGCTCACGGCACACATTTCTACTTCGGTGATGATATGCCGCTGTCGGCGATGGCTGCAGGTGCGGATATGTCGTGTGTGTCGATGCATAAGTCGGGCGGAAGTCTGACGCAGAGCAGCATTCTGCTGACCAATTCGACCGTCGGCCCGGGCTATGTGCGTCAGGTTATCAACTTGACACAGACCACGAGCGCATCGTATCTGCTCTTAGCATCGCTCGACATCTCACGCCGCAATCTGGCTCTTCGTGGCAAGGAGGCATTTGCCGAAGTGGTGGAGATGGCCGAATATGCCCGTACTGAAATCAATAAGATAGGTGACTATTATGCATATGGCTCAGAACTGATTAACGGTGATTCTATCTATGATTTCGACAAAACGAAGCTGACGGTCTTCACCCTTGATGTCGGTCTTGCAGGCATTGAAGTGTATGACTTGTTGCGCGATGAGTACGACATCCAGATGGAACTTGGTGACATCGGCAACACCCTTGCCTATATCTCCATCGGTGATCGCATGAGAGAAATAGAGCGACTGGTGAGCGCATTGTATGATATCCGCAGAAGATTCAAACGCGACCGTACAGGTCTGTTCGACCATGAATACATTAACCCGTCGGTTGTGATGAGTCCACAAGAGGCATTCTATGCCCCGAAAGAGGAAATGATACCAATTAAGGAAACAAATGGAAGGATCTGTACAGAGTTCGTGATGAGTTATCCTCCAGGCATCCCAATTCTGGCGCCAGGCGAGCGTATCACGCAGGAAATCATCGACTACATCCTCTACGCCAAGGAGAAAGGTTGCTCGATGACTGGTCCTGAAGATCCGAAGATTGAATATCTGAATGTGATAAAGGAAGCAACAATCTACTAATATGGAATTTTGGTTTTCAGAACTACATACCGAGAATGTGAAGTTGTCAATCAAGGTCAACAAGCATATTTTCTCGGAGGAAAATGACCACAACCGTATCGACATCTTTGAGTCGCCCGAATACGGACGTGTGCTTACAGCCGACGGATATATCGTCATGACTGAGCGCGATGAGTTCATCTACCACGAGATGATGACCCATATCCCGATGGCCGTTCATCCGAATCCTCGCAAGATTCTGGTGTTCGGAGCAGGTGACGGAGGTGTGGTGCGTGAATTGTTAAAGTATCCTGATGTGGAGCGCATCGATATGGTCGAAGTGAATGTGGGTGTGGTCGAGGCCGCTAAGAAATACCTACCATTCTCTGCAAGTGGATTGGACAGCCCTAAGGTGACCATCTATACGCAGAATGCCCTTCGCTATGTCCGCCACATTGTGGGCGAATACGATGTGATTATTGTCGACTCTGCCGGATTCTACGGTCCAGGCGAAAGTCTTCTGTCACGCGAATTCTACGGTTCATGTTACAAAGCTTTGCGTGAGGACGGAATCATGGTCAATCAGCACCAGTCGCCGTTTTATGCGGACGACCGTACTGAGACCCAGAAGGCCCACAAACGTATCGTGGAATGCTTCCCCATCAGCCGTGTCTATCAGGCACACATCCCTACTTATCCATCGGGCTACTGGCTGTTCGGCTACGCATCGAAGAAATACCACCCCGTGGACGATCTCGATGCCAAACGGTGGAACAATCTTGGTATTGAAACCAATTATTATACCACAAACCTTCACAAAGGCTGCTTCGCTTTGCCTGCTTACGTGGAGAAACTGCTGGCGAAAGTGGAAACCATTCGTTGATCTCCGATAATCTACGATATGAGAAAGAATATAGAGACATTCATAGCATGCGATGCGGAATATGAGGACGCAAAGGTGGTTATCTTCGGAGCACCATTCGACTCGACTACCAGCTACCGACCAGGTGCTCGATTCGGTAGTGCGGCCATCCGTCACGAATCGTACGGGTTGGAAACCTATTCGCCATATCTGAATCGTGACCTTGATGACATCAATGTCTATGATGCAGGTGATCTGGAATTGCCGATGGGTTCGACTACGAAATCCCTTGATGACATCTCTGTGATGACTGCCGAGATTCTCGATGACGGCAAACTGCCGCTGATGATGGGTGGCGAACACTTGGTGACGCTTGGCGCCTTCCGCGAGGTGCAGAAACGCTATCCCGATGTACATATCATCCATTTCGATGCTCATGCCGACCTGCGTGACCAATATCTCGATGTTCAATTCTCACATGCTTGTGTGATGCGTCGTTGTTATGATCTCATTGGTGACGGACGTATTCATCAGTTCGGCATCCGTTCGGGCGAACGGGCAGAGTTCGACTTTGCTCGATCAGGACATACAGATTTCCATCCCTTCACATTTGAAGGATTGGACGGAGTAGTTGATGATTTGGCCAGCTCTAGGGTGCCCGTCTATTTCACCATCGACCTCGATGTGCTCGATCCCTCCATCTTTCCTGGAACAGGTACACCAGAAGCAGGTGGTGTGAGTTTCGACGAACTGCGCAAAGCTATGACGCAGGTGTGTCAGCGTCTGAACATTGTAGCAATCGATGTTACCGAACTGGCTCCGACACTCGACCCTTCGGGAGTTTCTACCGCCGTAGCGGGGAAGGTGGTGCGCGAATTATTGTTAGCAATCAATCAATAACTAAACGATATGAAGAAAGTATTAGTCATCGGATGTGGCGGAGTGGCTGGAGTAGCTATCCGCAAATGTGCCCAGAACTCAGATGTGTTTGGCGAAATCTGTATTGCCAGCCGCACGGTGAGCAAATGCGAAGCATTGAAGCAGAAACTCGAAGGCAAGACCAAGTCTGTAATTACCACAGCACAGGTAGATGCGGACAATGTAGACCAACTCGTGGCTTTAATCAACGAAGTGAAGCCAGATATAGTGCTGAATCTCGCCTTACCATATCAGGACCTCACCATCATGGAGGCCTGTTTGAAAACTAAGGTGGACTATGTCGATACTGCTAACTACGAATGCGAGGATACGAACGACCCTGAATGGCGTGCTATCTATGAGAAGCGCTGCAGGGAGAAAGGCTTCACGGCGTATTTCGACTATTCATGGCAGTGGGCCTATCGGGAGAAGTTCGAACAGGCTGGTATCACCGCTTTGCTTGGAACTGGTTTTGACCCAGGTGTGACCAGCGTGTTCACGGCATACGCTCAGAAGCATTACTTTGATGAAATCCACACCATAGATATCCTCGATTGTAACGGAGGCGATCACGGCTATCCATTTGCAACAAACTTCAATCCGGAGATTAATTTGCGTGAAGTGAGTGCGAATGGTTCATACTGGGAGAACGGCCATTGGGTGGAAACTGCACCAATGGAGATTCATCGTACATACAACTTCGACGGAGTGGGGGAGAAGGACATGTATCTGCTCCACCATGAGGAAATAGAATCGTTGGCTCAGAATATTCCGCACGTGAAGCGCATCCGCTTCTTCATGACTTTCGGCCAGAGCTATCTCACCCACATGAAGTGTTTAGAGAACGTAGGCATGCTCGGCACAGAACCCGTAGAATTCGAAGGACATCAGATTGTACCGATTCAGTTCCTCCGTCGTCTCTTACCAGATCCTGCGTCACTTGGACCAAGAACCGTTGGAAAAACCAATATCGGTTGTATCTTCACAGGCATCAAAGATGGAAAGGAGCGCACCTTATATATATATAATGTATGCGACCATCAAGAATGTTATCGTGAAGTGGAGTCTCAGGCTATCTCTTACACAACAGGAGTGCCAGCTATGATTGGTACGGCTATGGTATTACAAGGTTTGTGGAAACGTCCAGGTGTATTCACTGTTGAAGAATTCGATCCCGATCCTTACATGGAGGCTCTCAATAAGTGGGGACTCCCTTGGCAAGTTGATGAAAATCCGGTATTGGTTCCATAAATCCGTCGATAGGTTTTAACGCTTAAACTCTATTTGATGCAGCGTCCCTATTTCGTCATCGATGCAGATCTTATTGAAGCCAACCTCAAAGTGCTTCGAGGAGTGATGGACCGCACAGGTTGCAAAATACTTCTTGCGCAGAAGTGTTTCAGTTGCTATGCGCTTTATCCTTTGGTGGCACGTTATCTTAACGGAGCTACGGCGTCAGGACTTTATGAGGCACGGTTATGTCATGAAGAGATGACAGGAGCTGAGAATCATATCTTCTCACCTGCTTTCCATGAGGCCGATATAGACGAGATTCTCCGCATTTGCGACCACATCGTCTTTAATTCTCCCCGACAGCTGTCGTTGTACGGCGAGCGAGCCAAGGAAGCAGGATTGGAAGTCGGACTGCGTATTAATCCCGAGTGTTCGACTCAGGAAGGACATGCTATTTACGACCCCTGTACCCCAGGGTCACGGCTCGGTACACGACAAAGTGAATTCTGTCAGATGACATCCCAACAGTTGGACCTTCTTTCTGGCCTACATTTCCATACGCTTTGCGAACAGAACTCCGACGACTTGGAAACAACCCTTGATGCCGTTGAGGAGAAGTTTGGAAGCTATCTGAGTAGAATGAAATGGATTAACTTCGGAGGCGGACACCATATTACCCGTTCCGACTACGATATTCCACGACTTGAACGTTGTATTCGCAAGATGCAAGAGAAATATGGATTGGAAGTCTATTTGGAACCAGGTGAGGCTGTAGCACTTAATGCTGGCGAACTGCATAGTCATATACTTGAAGTACAACCCGTAGGAACAGATGGCATCACGAACGTGATTGTCGATACATCAGCCGCTTGTCACATGCCCGATGTTATTGAGATGCCCTACACCCCACCCATCCTCTCACCTCTAACCTCTCACCTCTCACCTCTCTCATATCGTCTTGGTGGTCCTACCTGTTTGTCGGGTGACATCATCGGTACCTATCAGTTTGACCAACCAGTACACGAAGGTGATGAAATTATTTTTGGCGATATGGCCATTTATTCGATGGTGAAGACCAACACATTTAACGGAATGCCTCTACCAGATATCTACATTCGCTATTCGGGCGAATTGACCCTGTGGAAACGATTTGGCTACGAAGACTTCAAATCACGTATTTAAACGTCATATCTTACTTCAAAAAGTGCAAAATACGTACTTAGAACGCAATAATTAAAAAAAAAATAAAAAAAATAGAAAAAACATTTTGTCTATTTAAAGACAATGCTTATCTTTGCCCATGCTTTAAAGCAAATGTTATTAATTAACTTCTAAACAATTGTTACAAATGAAAAAATTAATCGACCAGATCAACGCTCTCGTTGATGCAATCAAGGCTGACATTGACAAGTCAGAAAGCAACAAGGCTGCTGCTGCACGTGTGCGCAAAGCAACTCTCGAACTTGAAAAAGTTGGTAAGGAGTTCCGTAAGGCATCAATCGCTGCTGCAAAGAAGTAATACTCACTTCCAAAGCCAAATATAAAGAGTCATCTCTGATGGCTCTTTATGCTGTTGAAACACATTATTAAATATATATAACATTATGAAATTAAACAAAGTAATCGCATTTGTTGCCCTCGCATTCGTATGCACCGCAGTTTCTGCTCAGTCCGACAAGGAACTCAGTGCTCAGTATGCAAAGGACATCGCGCAAAAACAAATCGACATCAAGCAAGTACAAGTCGACCTCAAACAAGCTAAATTTGCAGAGAAACAAGGTCAGAATCCAGGAGAGAGTTCATACGCTGTCAAGATGAGACTGAAACAAGCACAGTCAGAACTCAAAGAACTCAAGAAGAAGAAAAAGACTGTAGATACAGCCATTAAGACAAAAGAAAAGGCAGAAAAAGCCGCAGATAAAGCCCGTAAGGCAAAAGAGAAAGCAGAGAAAGCTGCCAAAGCAGCAGACGAACTACGCTAATGTCTGCCAACGTTTAATAAGCCGAAGGGCATAAACCTTCGGCTTCTATTATTTCAATTTCAGAGATGAAATAGAGAAATATACTAACTAATACAATTAATACTTAACAATAACATCAAAACCTTCAAATTATGAAAAAGATATTATTACAGTTTGTGCTGATTCAAATGCTGCTTGCATTTGGAGCTGGAATCATGATGTATGCACAACAAGTAAAAAACGTCATCGTGATGATTCCTGACGGATGTTCATTAGCAACCATCAGTACGGCTCGTTGGTACCAGTGGGTCACGAATCCTGAGAAAGAAAACTTGGCTATCGACCCATATATTTGTGGTACGGTAAGGACAACATGCTCGAATGCACCAATTGGCGATTCTGCTCCAACCACCTCATGCTATATGACCGGTTATAACAGCAAAGCAGGGTGGGTGAGCACTTATCCTACTGCTGATCCTGACAACGATATCTATCCTGTAGATCCTAAGCGTGCTTACCAGCCATTGACAACAGTGTTGGAAGCAGCAAAGATGTTGGGAAAATCTACCGGTTTGGTCTGCACATGCTATTTCCCGCATGCCACGCCTGCCGATTGTTCTGCTCATTCATACAACCGTGAACTGTATGACCAGATTGCAAGCCAGCAGGCACACAACCGCATCAATGTCATCATCGGAGGTGGTGTGGGTCGGATTACTGCAGAAGGTGAGGCATACTTGAAGAATGCAGGATGGGACATCATCAAGGACGACCTGAACGCAATGCGTTCATGCGAAAATAACAATATGTGGGCATTGTTCTGTCGTGACGATATGCCATACGAGTTGGATCGTGATGCCAACCGCTATCCTTCATTGGCAGAAATGACAAGTACAGCTATCAAGAAACTGTCGGCTAATCAAAAGGGATTCTTCCTGATGGTCGAAGGCAGTAAGGTCGATTATGCAGCTCACAACAACGACCTTCCTGCAATGATTCATGACTATCTTGCTTTCGATGCAGCATGTGCTGAAGCCATAGAGTTTGCAAAAAATGATGGTCAGACAGCAGTATTGATACTCTCAGATCATGGAAACAGCGGATTGAGTATCGGTCGTAGAGATCAAGGTAATTATGCCCGCACTCCTAAGAATCGTTTGTTTGGCGCAATGACAAACTTCAAGGCAACTGCCGAGGAAGTTGGAAACAAACTGAATAACGCGCCATTTGAGCAGGCACAGAGCATCTTCAAGGAGTGGTGTGGATTTGAACTGAACGATGAAGAACTTGAGTTCCTCAAGAATTGCGATGAGTATAAGAGCAGCCCTATCGAAAAGGAACAACGCAAGCAGGAGTCACGTAAGTACTACAAAACAGGTCTGACACGTACTGTCGCACAGTTTATGACCGACCGTACAGGATTGGCATTTACAACGAACGGACATACAGGTGAAGACGTCATCCTGGCAGGCTATCACCCCGATCCACAGTGGCGACCTGTAGGTGAGTGGACCAATGTGAAGTTCAATGGCTATCTCTGTTCGCTCATAGGCATCAACCGCGAAACGCTTGACCAGTTGACTGACCAGTTCTTTGCACCTCATAAAGAAGTGTTGGATGGAGTTGCAGGAGTGACCTACAAGATGGAGAAGGTCAAACTTGAAGCTCCCGTTCAGAAAACCGGAAACGGTAATGGTGGAGGAGGCGGCTTCGGTGGTTTCCCAGGTGGCGGTTTCCCAGGTGGTGGTTTCCCAGGTGGCGGTTTTGGTGGCTTTGGTGGAGGCGGATTTATGCGCCCTGTTATTCCAGAAGTGATGCAATTAACCATCACAACTAAGTCGGGAACCATCACACTGAAGAGTACATCAAATGTAGCAGAAATCAACGTGAAGAAAGGTAAAATGTCAGATGTCCAGATGGTTGACCTGAAGACCGTTGTGGTTTATGTTGACAAGAACGATACGTTCTATATCCCTCGTAATATCCTGTCGTTGGTTCAGGCACAACAAGCAAATTGATGGCTATACGAACCAAATAGTGAAAGAAGCCATATCATAGGGATCAAGTAACGGCAGATGAGCAAAATGCTTGTCTGCCGTTGTTTAATCAAAGGGAAACTGCGGTTTTGTGGTGTTTTATTTGTTCAAATAAAAAAATATATGTAATTTTGCAGTCTCAAACGGAGTTGGCATGAAATATGTCAGCTGATTGGTTTAGGAAATAACTGAATTTAAATAATTAGAAACAGAACAGTAAGATGGAAAGAGACAACGAAATCTTCTCTTTGATTGAACGCGAACATCAGCGCCAGCAAAAGGGTATTGAGCTGATTGCGTCAGAAAACTTTGTGAGTGACCAAGTGATGCAGGCTATGGGTTCATGCCTCACCAATAAGTATGCTGAGGGTTATCCCGGCAAACGCTATTATGGTGGGTGTGAAGTTGTGGACATCGTAGAACAGACCGCGATTGACCGCATCTGCAAATTGTTTGGTGCAGAATATGCCAACGTACAGCCTCACTCAGGAGCACAAGCTAATGCTGCTGTGCTGCTGACAGTCCTGAAACCAGGTGATACGTTTATGGGTCTGAACCTTGACCACGGAGGTCATCTCTCTCACGGAAGCCATGTAAACACAAGCGGTATTCTTTATAACCCAATTGGTTATAACCTCAACCCTGAGACTTGTCGTGTAGATTATGACGAGATGGAGCGTTTGGCTCTCGAGCATAAGCCAAAACTCATCATCGGTGGTGGTTCGGCTTACAGCCGTGAATGGGATTATGCACGTATGCGTAAGATTGCTGATGAGGTAGGTGCACTCCTGATGATTGATATGGCACACCCCGCAGGACTGATTGCCGCAGGATTGCTTGACAATCCATTGAAATATGCACATATTGTTACCTCTACTACTCACAAGACCCTCCGTGGCCCTCGTGGCGGTATTATTTTGTTGGGTAAGGATTTCGATAACCCATGGGGACTTACTACACCAAAGGGTGAGGTGAAGAAGATGTCACAGCTGATTAATTCTGCTGTATTCCCAGGCCAGCAAGGCGGTCCACTTGAGCATGTGATTGCAGCTAAGGCTGTTGCCTTCGGTGAAGCTCTCACACCTGAGTTTAAGGTATATCAGCAGCAGGTTAAGAATAATGCTGCGGTATTAGCTCAAGCGCTGATTGATAAGGGATTCTTTATTTGTTCAGGTGGTACAGACAACCACAGTATGTTGGTTGACCTACGCACGAAATACCCGGACTTGACTGGTAAGGTGGCTGAGAAGGCATTAGTTGCTGCCGATATCACAGCCAACAAGAACATGGTGCCATTCGACAGCCGTAGTGCATTCCAGACCTCAGGTATCCGTTTAGGAACACCTGCCATCACTACTCGTGGTGCAAAGGAAGACCTGATGTACGAGATTGCCGACATGATTGAGACGGTACTCAATGCACCAGAAGATGATAAGGTCATCGCTTCTGTTCGCGCTCATGTGAATGACATCATGAAGGATTATCCTATGTTTGCTTGGTAAATTCCATCATGAGCCAACAATCGAGGATATTAGGTATGACAACTGCTGAGCTTCAGGAACGTATTCTGGAGCTTGGCATGCCTAAATTTACAGCCAATCAGATTGCTCAATGGGTGTATCAGAAAGGTGTGACGTCGTTTGAAGAGATGACCAACATCTCGAAACGACATCGCGAACTGCTGGCTGACAACTTTGTTGTTGGGCGTATGCCTGCTAAGGAAACGCAGACCTCCAAAGACGGAACTGTGAAATATCTGTTTCCGACTGAAGACGGACAATTTGTGGAGACGGTATATATCCCCGAAAAAGACAGGGCAACCTTGTGTGTGTCGTCACAGGTAGGTTGCAAGATGAACTGCCTATTCTGCCAGACAGGAAAGCAGGGCTTCCAAGGAAATCTCACGACGGCTGATATCCTCAATCAGATTTACTCGATTGAGCATCCCGACCAACTGACCAATATTGTATTTATGGGTCAAGGCGAACCCTTAGACAACTATGACTCATTGATGAAAGCAATCGGATTGTTGACATCTGAGGAAGGTTGGGCTTGGAGTCCTCGGCGCATTACTGTATCTACAGTAGGTCTGAAGAAGAACCTGAAACGTTTTGTAGAAGAGAGCGAATGCCATTTGGCTGTGAGCATGCATTTCCCATTTCATGAAACTCGTTTACAATTCATGCCTGCAGAACGTCAGTTTGGCATTGAGGAAATCGTGGAATTGCTGAGTCAATATGACTGGAGTCATCAAAGACGTCTTTCGTTTGAATACACGATGTTTGACGGAGTGAACGATTCGATGGTATTTGCCAAGGAAATTGTTCGTTTGCTTAAAAACCTTGATTGCAGAGTGAACCTGATTCGCTACCATTCTATTCCCGATGTGGAGTTGAGCGATACCCCCATGCCGAAGATGACTGCTTTCCGTGATTACCTCACTAAACATGGAGTTTATTCTATGATACGTACATCAAGAGGCCAGGATATTGAGGCTGCATGTGGGATGTTGATAACAAAAGTTGAACAAAATGACTAAACCACTATTAGATGAGACATTATTCTTATATTTTGACTATGGTGATCGTAGCAGCGGTATTAGCCTCCTGTTCTGCCAATCCCGATGTTCCCAAGCGTCGACATGCCAGGCGTCCGATGTTAGTACCTGCCGCAAGTGGCAATCCATATGAAGTGTTGGTAGTAACCGAAGATTCCATGTGGGACGGCTATGCGGGCAAAGCATTGAGAGTGGTGTTGAATAAGGATGTTCCCATGTTGCCTCAGCGTGAACCTATGTTTCATGTGAGTCATATCACACCTTCGAATTACAATCGTATTACAAACATCTTCCGCAATATCATCATCTTGCAGACCAGCGAATACACAACCAAACCGAAAATCAGTATGGAACGTGATGTGCATTCGTCTCCTCAGTTAGTGATGACTATCCAAGGTCCCTCTTCAAATGAACTGTCTGCTTACATTACCGAGCAGACACGTGCCATCATTCAAAACCTGACTGCTGAGGAAATCAACCGTAATGCCATGCTGCTTGAGGACGACTATAATATCTCATTTTACAAGAAGTGTAAAGAGATGTTCGGCTGTGAACTGTGTATTCCTCAGGACTTGCTGAAAATGAAGGAAGGTAAGGATTTCCTCTGGGCGTCAAACGACGGACTTTCTACCATTCAGAATATTGTTGTTTACAGTTATCCGTATGTGTCGGAGAAAGTATTTACGCACGACAACTACATCAAGTTGCGCGATCAGTTCATGAAAGAGAACATTCCAGGTGAGCAGCCCGATCAGTATATGTCCACTAATCATGATTATGTGGAGACAACAGCCAAATCCATCATGGGACGTTATGTGATGGAG
>JAGAAL010000013.1 GCA_017615245.1 Bacteroidaceae bacterium | reverse complement strand
CTGAGATGACTGCCAGCGGCGTGTCGTTACCCATCGCAGCTACAGGCTCCTGACCGGCAGTTGCCATCGGCACGATGGTCTTGTCGATATCCTCCTGTCCGAAGCCGAAGGTCACCAGCTTCTGCTCGAAGTCATTCACGCTATTCTCTACATGGCGACCGCTCTTCAGCTTCTCCAGCTGCACGCGGTTCTCGTTCAGCCACTCGCGATAGGGATGTGCCTTGGCCAACTGCTCCTTGATCTCACCATCGTAGTAGATTTTACCTTCCTGGGTATCAATCAGCAGAATCTTACCTGGCTGCAGGCGACCCTTGCTAACGACGTCGCCTGGTTCAAAGTCCATCACGCCTACCTCAGAGGCCACCACCATCATTCCCTGCTTCGTAATCGTGTAACGGCTGGGGCGCAGACCGTTTCTGTCGAGCATACCACCCGCATAGCGTCCGTCACTGAATAGCAGGGCAGCAGGACCGTCCCAAGGTTCCATCAAAATGGAATGATATTCGTAGAAAGCCTTCAGATCCTCGCTGATGGGGTTCTTATCGTTAAAGCTCTCCGGCACCAGAATCGCCATGGCCTGTGGCAACGACAGACCACTCATCATCAGGAACTCAAATACATTGTCGAGGCTGGCCGAATCGCTCATGCCCTCCTGTACGATGGGACGCAGATCCTTGATGTCACCTAACGCCTCACTCGAAAGCACACTCTCGCGCGCCTTCATCCAACCGCGATTGCCACGGATGGTGTTGATCTCACCATTGTGGGCCAACAGACGGAAGGGCTGGGCCAACGACCACGTAGGGAATGTGTTGGTCGAGAATCGTGAATGCACCAAAGCCAGTCCGCTGGTGAAATAGTCATTCGACAAATCAGGGAAATAGCGGCGCAACTGTCCGCTGGTCAGCATACCCTTATAGATGATATTCTTGTTCGACAGCGAACAGATATAGAAGTCCTTGTCGTCGATGCGATTCTCTATACGTTTGCGTACCTTATATAATACACGCTCGAAAACCGGCACATCCTCATCGGATACGCCCGTCACGAAGATCTGCTTGATAGCCGGCTCCACTTCGCGGGCAGCCGCACCCAGCACATCAGGGTTCGTAGGCACAGTACGCAGGTGCATCAGTTGCAACCCCTCGCGCTCGATCTCCTCGATCATCACGCTCAGAATGGCCTGTTGCGCCTTCTCGTCCTTCGGCAGGAACACCAGTCCTGTGCCGTACTTTCCTTTCTCTGGAACAGGAATACCCTGCAACAGAATAAACTCATGGGGAATCTGTACCATGATACCGGCTCCGTCGCCCGTCTTGTCACGCGTCTCGGCACCACGATGCTCCATGTTTTCCAACACCTTCAGTGCATTGTCCACCAGCTCATGACTCTTTCCGCCGTGGATGTTCACTACCATACCCACGCCACAAGCGTCGTGCTCATAACTACTCTGGTATAGTCCTTTGTCTTGCGTTTGAAGTTTGCAATGTGTCATATTATCCTTACTTTTACTTTCTCTTTGTTTAATTTCGGCTGCAAAGGTAGTGCAAAATGTTATAATCAGCAAGATTTTACTTTCGTTTTTCACGTTAAAATTCGGCTTAACTATCATTCTGCTCAAAAATCGCTCATTTTGCTTTCAAATTGAAAAGAATCAGACAATATCAGTCCGATAATCCTTACACATTGTCATTTTGCCCCAAAATCAAGGTCGCTGTGTTCGCAAACAGTTTTAATTTTTACCTTTCTGACGATATGTTACAAAATGCTATCGTTTTAGTTGTATTTGTTAGCAAAATGAAAGAAAAACGCAACAAGAACTTTACAATTTGTCAGATTAGAGCGGTTTTAACAATCAAAATACAGAATAAATTATGGATATTTTTGCAAATCGCCGTACCTTTGCAATCGCAATTGCGAAGACAGGCTGCGCCTCAGCAATCCAAAGCGCGCATTGATTGCATTCGGCTTGCACTGTCATTGCATCGTCAATTGGCAGAAAACACCCAATGAGAGGGGTTAGTTAGTATTATTAATAAGGTAAAAAGATTCAAGGTATGAAAAAGATTGAAGCAATTATCAGGAAGACAAAGTTCGAAGAGGTCAAGGAAGCCTTGCTTTCCTCGGACATCGACTGGTTTGAGTACCATAACGTTCACGGCATCGGACAGAGTCGCCAGGAGAGAATTTATCGTGGCGTACAGTATTCTACGGACGTCATTGAACGCGTGGCACTGACCATCGTTTGCCGCGACCAGTTTGTGGAGCCTACCATCAAGGTGATCCTCAGCGTAGCACACACAGGCGAGGTGGGTGATGGCCGTATCTTCGTGAGCGACATGATCGACACGTGGAGCATTCGCACAGGCGAACACGGCGACACCGTATTAAGAGACAAGAAATAGAAGTTTAACAACAACGGATTATACGGATTTAACGGATGGTAATATAAAGCTTAATCCGTGTAATCAGTGAAATCCGTTGTATAAAAAAGAATCATTGTTATGAACGAAATTGGATTATCACTCGATACTGTATGGATGCTATTGGCAGCCATGTTGGTTTTCTGGATGCAGCCG
>JAGAAL010000012.1 GCA_017615245.1 Bacteroidaceae bacterium | reverse complement strand
CCTCCTCATCGTCTTCTTCTTCGTCTTCTTCTTCGTCCTCGATATCATCGATAGACTTCCGTGTGGTATCGGTAATAACTTCAAAGTGACGTTTCTCTGGACGTGGTTTGAATTTAAGGAATACGGCCTCTATCCATGTACCTCGTGCAATCTCCAGAACTTCATAGCCGTCTTCTTTACGTTTGTCAATCAAGCCGCCTACACGATGCATCGCCATTTCGGGCAAAACGCTGCAATCGACATAGAACGCAGTCTCTATGATATCCTGAATGGCCAATGGAAGACCTTTCCATCCCGTACCCATATTCTCATCGATGAGTTTCAGTACTTCTGTAGCCGACAGATGGAGAATATTCTCCATCGTCAGATCGGTAATCTTCTTGATTTGGTGTTTACGGATGGCAATACTATTACGTTTGTCATCGTGTGATTTTGGATATGGGAATACTTTATATCCAGCATCTTCTAATGCAGCCTGTTGTCTCTTATCTTCATTATCGAAGAACTGCACATCGAACACAGGAGCAATAATGTTCATGTAATGAACGCGGTTTTCGGCCCAATGTTCCGTTCTGCGACCTTCAATCAGCATGTTGTAGATTTCATCAACATTCGAAGCCCAGACATTTCCTTTCGTGAGTGACGAGATAGATGCGCTATCATCATTGATAACAAATTCTCCGTCTTCTGTCTCATGTCTTTGACGTCTTGCACCCCTACCCCTTGGACTGCGAGGCGATGGTGCGTCATCAGACACATCTGGTACAGGTTTACGAACGACAGGACGCGGACGGATGTCTTCTTCATCATCGGCTTCTTCCATCATAGCATCGTACTTGGCAAATGGAGAGACAGTACTTGGCAGATGGTCTTCTTCATCTCGGTCTTCTACGGTTGGCATTGCGTCAAACCTCATGCTATCAGCACCCTTACTCAATTGTTCAAGTTTGTCAAGCACAGCATCTGAGACAGCTTCCTCTTCTTTCAGTTTCTTTGCAATTTCCTCTTTTGTATCACTAGCTTCTTCAGTCATCACCTTCTCGGCATTCTTGGCACGTTTTTTACGAGGTTTTACAGGTTGGGCTTCAATCACTACGTTTTCTTCGTCCTTCTTTTTAGAAGTTGTTTTTCTCATTATAAATATAGATTACAAATTATACATTGCTATTTTGGTGCAAAGTTACAAAGAAATTAAGAGTTAATAATTAAGAGTTAAGAAAAAATGCGAGAAAAACACGAAAAAAGTGAAGAAAATAGTAAATAGTAAATGATTAAATGGTAAATAATCACTAACTTTGCAAATCTTTACGACAGATTGTCGTCACAATTGAGTTTAAAACCAAAAGAAATAAAAGAAATGACCGAACTTGAGTTGAAGTATGGCTGTAACCCGAATCAGAAGCCATCGCGAGTATTTATGGAGAAAGGCGACTTGCCTTTTGAGGTGTTATGTGGCCGACCAGGTTATATCAACCTGCTCGATGCGTTCAACAGTTGGCAGCTCGTACGCGAACTGCGTGCTGCTACAGGTCTGCCTGCTGCTGCATCGTTCAAGCATGTCAGTCCTGCCGGAGCTGCAGTAGGAGTACCCATGAGCGACACATTGAAGAAGATATACTTTGTTGACGACATCAGTGAGCCACTTTCCCCTATCGCTACTGCTTATGCTCGCGCTCGTGGTGCAGACCGTATGTCGAGTTTTGGCGATTTCATAGCATTAAGTGATACTTGCGACCTTCCGACAGCACTCCTCATCAAGCGTGAAGTGAGCGATGGTATCATTGCCCCCGACTATACTCCTGAAGCACTGGAGATTCTGAAAGCAAAACGTAAAGGTACGTATTGTGTACTCAAGATGTCAACAGACTACCGTCCGGCTCCCGTAGAACGTAAGCAGGTGTTCGGCATCACGTTTGAGCAGGGACGTAACGAGATTGACCTCACAAGCGACGCTCTGTTCAGCAACATCCCGACTGCCAATAAGGAACTCCCCGAGGAGGCTAAACGCGACCTGAAGATTGCACTCATCACATTGAAATATACACAAAGTAACTCTGTGTGCTACGTTAAAGACGGTCAGGCTATCGGTATCGGAGCCGGTCAGCAGAGCCGCATCCACTGTACACGTCTGGCTGGTCAGAAAGCCGACCTTTGGTGGCTGCGTCAATGTCCGAAAGTAATGGCACTTCCGTTCAAGGCAGACATCAAGCGTGCCGATCGCGACAACACCATCGATGTGTATATGGGTGACGAATACGAGGATGTATTGGCTGAAGGTACTTGGCAGAATTTCTTCACAGAGAAGCCCGAACCCCTCAGTCGCGAGGAAAAGAAAGCATGGCTGGCACAGAACACCAAGGTGAGCCTCGGTAGCGATGCCTTCTTCCCCTTCGGCGACAACATCGAACGTGCACACAAGAGTGGTGTGGAATATATCGCACAGGCAGGAGGTTCCGTTCGTGATGACCATGTCATCGATACTTGCGACAAATACGGCATTACGATGGCCTTCACAGGCATCCGACTGTTCCATCATTAATCCTGATATTATGGCAAGCGACAACGAGATACTTTACGCCATGATGAATGGCATTAACTTCGGCGGTAAGAAGAAAGAGAAGACCGACGACCGCGTGAAGACCAAAGCACGGGGCAAAAGTTACAAGACTGGTGCTCACGGCTCTGGTGCAGCTCGCCATAAAGCCGACATCAAGCAGAAAGTACGCGCTCGTAAAAGCCAAAGAAGGAAATAGATTATTAGGTTAGTAGGTTAATAGAATTATTGAAAATAGTCAAATAGTCACTATGTTAACACTCAAATTGATTACAGAACAGACCGATCGTGTTGTGCGCGGTCTGGAAAAGAAGCACTTCGATGGTGCAAAAGAGGCAATAGATAAAGCAATCGCTATCGATAAAGCTCGTCGTGAGGCACAGACGAAGCTCGACGCATGTCTGGCAGAACAAAAGAAGTATGCTGCACAGATTGGTGCGCTCATGAAACAAGGGAAACGCGAAGAGGCAGAAGCCGCAAAAGCTGAAGTAGCCAAACTCAAGGAAGCATCTCAGGAATATCAGACAAAGATGAACGAGGCCGAAGCAGAACTCACCGCTCACCTCTGCACCATTCCGAATATCCCTTACGACGAAGTGCCCGAAGGTTGCTGCGCAGAAGACAACATGGTTGTAAAATCCAGTCTTCGCGAATGTAAGCCAGGCGACACAGTAGGTAATTGGGACACCGTTCCTTCAAACGGAAACGCCAAAGTGCCACACTGGGAACTCGCCAAGCAATACAACCTCATCGATTTCGACCTCGGAGTAAAAATCACAGGTGCCGGTTTCCCTGTATATATAGGAAAAGGTGCACAGTTGCAGCGTGCACTCATCAATTTTTTCCTTGCAGAGGCAAGCAAGGCAGGCTATACGGAGATTATGCCACCTACAGTTGTCAATGCAGCATCAGGCTACGGAACCGGTCAGTTGCCCGATAAGGAAGGACAGATGTACCATTGTGAGGTAGACGACCTCTATCTCATCCCTACTGCAGAGGTGCCAGTTACCAATATCTACCGTGATGTCATTCTCGACGAGAAGGACCTCCCTATCAAGAATTGCGCCTACACCCAGTGTTTCCGTCGTGAAGCCGGCAGTTATGGTAAGGATGTACGTGGTCTGAACCGTCTGCATGAGTTCTCAAAGATTGAGATTGTGCGTATAGACACCCCTGAGCATTCAGCACAAAGCCATCAGGAGATGCTCGACCACGTAGAAGGTCTGCTCAAGAAGCTGGAACTCCCCTACCGCATCCTGCGTCTTTGTGGAGGCGACCAGAGTTTCACGTCAGCTATCTGCTATGACTTCGAGGTGTATAGCGAGGCACAAGGTCGTTGGCTCGAAGTCAGCTCTGTCAGCAACTTCGATACCTATCAAGCCAACCGCCTCAAGTGTCGTTATCGTCCAGAGGGCAGCAAGAAACCCGAGTTGTGCCACACCCTCAATGGTTCGGCACTCGCACTCCCACGCATTGTGGCAGCCATCCTCGAGGACAATCAGACACCCGAGGGCATCCGCATCCCGAAAGCACTTGTTCCCTACACAGGGTTCGAAATCATCGACTAAGAAAGAAAATGCATAAGCCCCAAACGGGGCGAAATATCATAGACGGGGGTGTATGCCCCCGTTTTTCATAAAATCAGGGAAAGCCTGTCCACCTATGTTCTTCGACCAATGAACATATGTTCATGGCTCGATGAACATATGTTCGCGAAAAGAGGTCAATTATCGCAAATGAATTGTATCTCGTTATTCATATCGTTCATTTCAATCTTCTTGTTCATAATAGTACGAGTAGTCAATGCCTTTCATGAAGATCTCGCGGTCATCAATCTTGTCGGTCATTGCTCCTTGCAGCAGAGCCTTGATGGCTGATGCATCCGTGGTGCTTCTGCGCATAGCAGCCAAATATTCCTTCTTGTCTATCTGGCTCCAATCCACGCACAGTTTCAGACGTTTCTTGAAAATCAAGTCGAGCCAGAGGCGTGTTGAGCGCCCGTTGCCCTCCATGAAAGGATGAGCCACGTTCATCTCCACGTACTTGCAGACAATCTCATCAAACGTCGTTTCCGGCATTGCCTCTATCTGCTTCAAGTTCTGCATCAGATATTCTGCACGGCAGAACAGCGTACCGTCTTTCCATATCGTCTTGGTGCGAATCTGACCTGCAAAGTCATAAAGCCCCCCAAACAGATAAGCATGAATCTGCTGCAAGCATTTCACCGTTCCTGGTTCCATACTGTCAAGCAAACCACTCTCAATGAGCGTATAGGCTTTCTTCTTGCTCTGACCATCAATGCTGTTGTCGCTATACGTAAACCACTCCAGAAAAGCACGGGCACGATTGTTCGGATAGTTCTTCGCCAATGTCTGTACACACTCCGCATCAAGTGCATCCGCTGCACGTTGTTTACCATCGGGAGCCTGAAACTTGAAGTGGTTAGTGACACTAACCAGTTCAACTCCGTCCTTAGCCATCTTTCCTTTTAGATATTTCCAATAGTTGCGACACTTCTTGTAGTCATCTTCGTTGTTGATAGCCCGCACGATGTCAGTAGCCGAAAACCACCACTTGCTGTGTTCCTCGTCCCATACCGCACGCACTTCGCGGTCATTGAAAAACCGTATCGACTTCTTACTCATATCTTCCTATAACATTTCTATTTCTTCTTATTGCCCAGTTTTTTCTGTTCCCTCTCAAATTGTTCCAAGAAATGAATCTCTACAGGAGTCAGTTCGTTCTTCGTCCTTTCCTTGAACTTATCGTACTCAGCATCAGCCTTTGCCTTTGCTAATTGAGCCGAGACATGCCCCGCATGAGTCAGAATGTCCTTTCGGGAAATGCGCAGGAAGTCATCAAGTATAGCTATCCAGTCCTTCATATACATAGGCCGATGCTCCTCTGCCTGTAGTTCTGCGAAATCAAGATACAGACTGACGATGCGATTGAGCGTTGTTATTTCCTCTTGAGAGAGATAGTTCTTGGCAATCTCAGCATCCGTCTTTTGTGGCAAAGCCCCCGTCCATGTCGTCAGCCCCATGAAATTCTTTTGTGCATCGGCACGCTCGTAGATGATTTCTGCTGCCGTATGACCATGTACAGAGTAGTGCATCTTGTTCTGCACAGTCTTGAAAAACTCCTGTGTCATCTCCACGCGAGGATCGTAGTCGATGCTGAGCGCATAGATTTCAAGCACCTTCCTATAAAAGACCTTTTCCGATGAGCGGATGTCGCGGATGCGTGCCAACAGTTCATCGAAATAATTGCCGCCACCCGCCCGCTTCAGCAAGTCGTCATTCAGCGCAAACCCTTTCACGATGTATTCTTTCAGTACACCCGTTGCCCACATCCTGAACTGCACACCGCGATAGGAATGTACGCGATAGCCCACACTGATAATCATGTCGAGGTTATAGAATTCTACTTGATGCGTCTGTGATTTACCTTCAATGGCGCCGTGTTGAGTGGTAGTTGCGTATTTTGCAACAACCACTTCTCTGTTCAGCTCACCTTCCTCGAACACATTCTTGATGTGCCGGGAAATGGTAGACTTATTACGCTGAAACAGTTCTGCCATCTGTTCCAGATTGAGCCATACCGTTTCCCCTTCCAACCGCACTTCTATGCGCGATTCCCCATCAGGAGTCTGGTAAAGCAATATCTGTCCTTTGTCTTGTTCCATATCGTTTCTCTTTATTCTTTTGTTCAAAACCATCTCATTTCGAGTTACCCACTAACTAATTGCAGTTACCCACTAAATGATTGGGAGTTAACCAGTAACTCTAAATTATCTTATCAAACAACTCTATAAAATCTGTGGATATAAAATCTGGATAATCCTTGCATACAGTATCTAAAATATAGTTCTTCAGTTTATTATCTCCACCACCTCTAGCTATAGCATTCAATTGGGGCCATTTGCTAATTATCTTACTTTCCAATGCATGTCCTTGAATGGAACAATAATCTTGGGTGATTTTATAACTCTTTCCCCCTTGTGTTATATACTCTATTTCATCTGTAGACGCTAATCCAAGGGCATCTATTATATAATTTATTAAAGACTGTATCTGGTCTTCATTCAGTTTTGATAATTCAACGTAAGTGAAATGCGGCAATCCCATATCTTCAGTTTTGACAATATTATCTCTAATCAATAAAAATGCCACATAAATAGGATCAAATATATAATTGTCAATAGCATATCGTTTGCCTTCTCCAAGAATTAAAACATATTGAGAGCTATGATTCTTGTTATCATAATCTTTAACACCATATACCAAATCGTTTCCGAATCTTCTAAGGGTGTTTACTATATCACTTACCTCATCACAATTTGATCCATTACCACTTTTTGGGGGGAGAAATTGGGGTAATGTGGGCATAGAATGTTTCTGCGAAATAAGATTAAAAAACCTACTATAATATTGTACGTCATATTCACTTTCAACAAAGACTTGTCTACGATTTTCAAAAGAAAGACGGACATTATCTAAGTCTTGAACTAATATATTCACAGCTTGTTGCTTGGTTATCTTTTCAGGACGGCTTGTCTGTTTATTCATTCGATACAGACTATCCTCAGGAGCAATTGCAACAGTAGTTGGCGAATGGGTAGAGATAACAACTTTAACTCCGGCTTCCTTTACAATAGAATTTTCTACAGCAGAAATGAGGACTCTAGAGAACTCAGGATGCAATGGAGCGTCTGGCTCGTCCAATAGTAAGACATTGGGTCTAGACATTTCCTCTTTTGAATTATAAATAGACAAAGCCAATGACATTAAGACTTTTTCACCTGTGGACAAATCGTTTACTTGTATTTCTGTTCCTGTATTAATATCTTTAAGGCACAAATGGAAATCCAGTTCTTTATTTATTCCTTCTGGATGATTGACTTGATAGGTCAAACGTGCTCTTGACAACATTTTATTTATAAGTTCCCAAGGCTTAGGACCATATACTTTTTCAAAATCTTCGTCTGATAAAACTTTGTAGGATCCTCTTCCCTTCTCATTCAAGAATCTGTTGAATTCATTATCAATTAATCGCATGTGATAAAGTTTGAAGATAGATGCGAATTGACTTGAGAAGATTTCGTCACTTGCTATTTCATAGTTTTCAGAAAAAAACTCCTCGGTAATATCTTCAACTCTACCCTTAACCAGTTCAACCCACTTACCAAGTATACGCTTTTTGTCCTGACTAGAATTTAAATATTGATCTATATTCCAATTATGTCGTTTCTCGAGATTATAAAAATCTAGTATATAACTCTTAATATTATTCCATTCCTGTTTACGGTTATTTGTAAGCCCCAAATAATCACAATTCTCATCAATGTGAGGATTTAATCCGTTGAAAGGAATATATTTAACTTTTGACAATAGCTTGTCACCATCGAATACAGCACATAAATCAGGACGAGCCATCATTTCCATTAAATGACTTTTACCACTGCCATTTTTTCCTGTCAGCACAACAAAATTAGGTAATTCAAACTCTTGTGGCGCCTTTATAGATTTGTATTCTTTATTTATTTGAATTTTCATGTTTTTTCAGATTATAAATTCACCCTATTATCATTGATTCAACTTTAGTCTTACTTCATTATTTGATTTGTAGACATAATACATCTGCTTTATGTATGGTATCTCATTACTCATTACTCATTGTTTTATATATATTCCAAATTCCATATAAATCACAAACGATCCTGTCCACTTCGTTTGATAACTCTTTAAAACGAGTGTCATCATTGCGTGATTGCATTAATTGATCAGCAAGATGGCCTAACTCATCTGGTAGTTCCTTTGGTATTGGAATTGAACTAAAGTTATCCCAGATAAGTTGAAAACCATTCTGAATACGAGGGCAAAACTCAGATATAAGCCACCAACCAATCTTTGAGCACAATAATGCTAGAAGAGCTTTGTCAGGAACTGTAATGAAATACATTGAGTTGTTACAGAAAAAAGAAGACTCGTCGTATATGAAACATGGTTTAGTTTGGAAAACTTGATAAAAGATTTTGGGTAATTCAAATTTATCATAATAAGCACAACCACGTAGTTCCCACCAATAATCGCCTTTGTCTTGTCTCAATCGTGCCTCTTGTTCAAACTGTACCAACCACTCTGCTACAGCTTGGTAATTCGTTTGGAACCACTTCCACGCGACATCTTCCGATGGCAGAGGATGCTTTTTTCTATCAATACCCATTTTCAAAGCCGTAAATCCTTTGGGTATAAATACGAGATAAGAACCCGGTGTCGCTTCTCCATAGGCCACAAGTCCTCTTCCTTGTAGGAAAGGACGTAATATGTTAGCAGAGATCTTGTCCTGTGAAATAAGTGCGTAGGCTTTATCTGTAGAAATGTTAAACGCAGCAGAAAGACCTGAAAGAATGCCACGATATGAGGCTCTTCCAACATAAAAGCCTAATGGGGTCATTTCATGTTTAAGTCGATAAACATCCTTAAAATGCTGAAGACTAGAAATAACCCATATATCATCATCCATTTCCGAAGTATTAAATGTCTCCTTTTGCTCTTCCACATCTTCAAATAGCATTTCCTTTCTTAGATTTTGAAGAGTAGAAATCTGTATCCGTCTCTTACTTTCCTCGTTTTTCATTCGAATGATGCATGTATAAGTGGTAGCATCTTCAAATAACTGATTATCACAAAAATCAATCAGATGAGTTAGATTCTTCTCCAGAAAGAGACCACGCAATGGTTTTCCATATATTACTTTTTCCCATTTATTTGGGATGATATATGAAAGATGGCCTCCTTGGCGAAGAATATAGAGTCCTCGTTCGACAAACAGAGTATAAATATCACCATGTGGCATGATTGTGGTATAAACAGGGGAATCGTTTGGCTTTAACATTCTATTATATACTGATACTTCCCCTTTTAAACTTTCCAGACTAATGTATGGAGGATTACCTATAACGCAATCAAACCCCAGAAACTGACCGTCGTCATCTAAAACCTCTGGAAACTCAAATCGCCATTCGAAAGAATTAAGAGTAGAAAAAATAGTATTACTTTTTCTACGTTCAACCTTTGCTCTCTTTTGTTTTATTTCTTCTTTTAAAATCTTTATTTCCTTTTTCCTTTCTTTAATTTGTGCCTTGGTAAAGCCAAACATGTCTTCTGAGAAAGTCTCCATTAGTTCATTATAACGATCTTCAAGTTTAGCTAGAACTATAGGCTCTTTATCTGTCGCTATTAGTTTTCTACTTATCGTAGACTTAAGTATCGTTATCTTTTGACCTATTTCCCATTTCGCATTTTTATTGGAAGTTTGTTTATAATCAGCTACAGCTTTTTTGTATTGCTTAATTGGCTCTGACGAATCTAACTTTTCATTTAACCAAAAACTAGACGCAAGAGAATTGCCACATTTGATATTTATATCAATATTGGGTAAAGTTTGTAAAACTCTTTCACCATTATCAGTCCGATAATAATAGGCATTCTTTAACAACTCAATCCATAATCGAAGACGGCAGATTTCAACACTTTTGGGATTAATATCCACTCCAAATAGACAATTCTCAATAATCGTTCGCTTTTCTTCAAACAATGTTTCTTGAATGCGTTGACTTTCTGATTGTGATGGGTTGTATTTAAAAGTTTCACCATCTTCATCTGCCACGACTAATTCATCATATTCTACTCGAATGTCATACTCTCTAATACGTTTGGGATCAGGTTTTCTATCCTGCAAAACACCCAACTCTCTTTTTATGGCAATAATCTCATTTAGAGCAGAAACCAAGAAGTGACCACTACCAACTGCAGGATCGCATATTTTTAAAGAGTTAATTATTAAGTTGGCTTCGTTACGCTCTGTTCGCTGTCCATAGTCTATTTTATCCTTAAGATCTTCATAGTTTTCACAATTCCACCCCTTAACTTCATTGAATTTATCTATAATCGCACGTCGTATGGTTTTATTACAAATGTATTCGGTTATATATCCTGGAGTATAAAAAGATCCGTCTTTATAACCATTAATCTTTTCAAAAATCATTCCAAGTACAGACGCATTTATCAGAGTTTTACTCTCCGTTCTGACATTTGTATCGTCTTCATTTTTTTCGGAACCAAAATCATATGCGTTAAGAAATTGGAATAGATAATCCAACGTTGGTTTCCTTCCTGTTAATCTACGACCTCTTTCATTTTTCAATACAGTACGAGAGTATAAATCCATTCCTCCCAAACGAATACCACTTATTGCAAAGTACTTCTCCTCTAAAGGAGACATTTCAAATAATGAGCTGTTAAGATAGGGTACCTCAGGAAATTGCCTCTTTAGTTCTTCTGAACGTTTGGCATATGGTTTTGCCATTACCTGCATAAACAAATCATGTAGGACATCATAATCTTTTACATGAGAGAAATCTAAAAAACGAGCATCCCTATCATTGTTGAATCTAATGAGTTGCGATTCTAATAGTTTCAAGAAGAGCAAGCGGTTCACCCATGTTAGGATTAGACCTAATGCCTTTTCAAATCTCTCATCATCAGTCTTTATATCCGAATAATCTTCAAGTTTACTATATGCTTGCTCAACTAATGAATACTCCTGTCTCCTGTCTTTTAATCTTTTAATCTTACGAACATTATTTTGGTCTATTACCTCCTCAACTCCCATAATATAAAGGAGTTCTGAATAAAAATCCCTGTTAAGTGTGTTATGGTCTGAATAAAACGGTAGTTTCAATAAATGAGTAGGAGAAAAGAGCTTATAGGCAGCAATAAACGATTTGTCATTGATTATACTTTCATCATTAATCTTTTTGGGAAATGACTTCAAATTTATGTATGTAAATTGAAGGCGGTGTTCAATCCGTTCAACTTCTGGTTTGATAATCGCATTGTATATATACTCCTTTGTGTCATCTCCTGTATCAGCATCCACAACTTGTTTTAGAAAGCGTTTATTGTTAACAAACAATTGATAGAAAAGTCGTTTCTCAAACACAAAATACTCCCAACAATTAGTGATTATGAGATGCTTAATGTCCGTATTCTGTTGATTTACTTCTTCTCGGATATAATATAAAACCAATTCATATAAGGCCTTCTTCTTTAAATCGTCTATCGTTACCATATCGGGCCTTGATGGCCCTTTAAACTCAAATAGTACAACTGGATGCTCTTCATGAGTACCCATTTGTGTATATATGGCCAAATCAGTCCGCTGATATGTATTAACCATGTATTCACGTCCACGGTATATGCTCGTATTGAAGAATTCAGTAACCAAATTCTTGTTGAACTCTTCTGATTCTTCTGCATTGATACGTTGAAGAAGAATTTGCATTGCATTGCGAAAGGATTCCATTTCTTGAGCTGCTGGACGCTCACGAAGATACACTTTCGCAATTGACTGATTAGGCTTATTAATTCTATATTCCATCGATTATTGTTTTGTCAGTATTGTTATTACTTGCATAATAATCAAAAGGGCATTTATGACCTTCAATTTTTTTTCGATTGCATCTAACATTTTGACTTTAGTCTTAGTGCTTCACGTTCGGCATAATCCTAAGTTTGCTTAGATTCTGCTCTCTCTTAATTAGCACTTTCCATTATACGAGAAATACATGGAATTTATAAACTTACAGGAACAAGCCCTAATTTGTTGATACTCTCATTTGCCTTTTGCAAAGCCTCATGGACTTCAAGCACTTCGGTATAGTTCCAATACTCATCACAAATTGTGACGAGATAACGACACGTTCTTTAAGTCCGGCTGCTCTTGCCAATCTTCACCCAATCCTCGCGAAAGCTTGGGTTGGTGAGTATGTAAACGTATCCAAGTTCTTTATTTGCCATATTGTTCTTTACAGATTATGTCTTTTACTGCCTACAAATTTACGAAAAAACTTTGGAACAAACTTTGGTTAATATCAATTATTGCCTTTTTGTGACTTCTTTTGTGTGTTTTTTGTGAAAATTACCAGTTTTGGACTTCAGTTTGATGGCAGGAAAAGTCATACTGTTGGAAAGGAAAAAGGGCCAACCGAGTTTGGAGCCTAAATTCATGGAGAATTTACGCAGAATTCAAAGCGTTTGCAGGCTTAATCCGAATCGAATTAAGCCTGCAAGCGGAAAGCACATTTTTACCTAAAATAAATAAGGTGCCGCATGAATGCTACACCTTATTCCTTCTCCCCTATCCTGAGTTCGAGCAGATCTTCGTAGCTGCCATTGAAGACATTCACATCGACTTCACCTTTGATGCCGTCCACATGACCGCAATCAGAGTGTTGCCAGAAGGTCCAAGGTCCTTTGTATTGCAAGTGGTCAACATAATAATGGGCTATCCAAAAGGGATAACGGTCGAATTCAGGGGTATTGAGATAATCCCTGCGAAAAGTGTATGATGTATATAAAATAGGTGTGGCTCCGTAGTGTTTTTCCACATAATCCATCCAACGAATGACATTGGTGCGCAACTGGTCGGCAGTCAGTCCTCCACGGTTTTCTACATCGAGAATCGGAGCGATGTCGTCGGGGTCGAGTTGCACAATCCTGCAATAGTGCTTGGCCTGATTTATTGGGTCTGTGGTCGTCGAGAAGAAGTGATAGGCTCCACGTAGGAATCCGTTCTTACGGGCGTGATAGAAGTTATGGTTGAAGTTCTCGTCAATCATGCTGGTTCCCTCTGTGGCTTTGATGAAGATGAATCGGATAGGTACCCCACCCAGTTCGGCATTCCGCAAATGGTCCCAGTCAATCTCTTCCTGATAGTGACTAATATCAATACCTCGCACATCACCCGCAGGATAGACGATATCTCCATAGCGTGCTCTAATATTGAACGCCTTGTCCACAATCAGTTTACCCACAAAGAACAAAAGGATGGCTCCAACAACAGCCAATGTGATCCACAATGCCGTGGATGTCACATGACGTAAAGGGGAAGAATTTCCCTTCTTCCCCTTACGCTTCGTAGTCGTCTTTGGCTTGCTGACTTTTGTCTTTTGTCTTTCGACTTTCACCAATTCTTTAATTTTCTAATTTTTCAATTTTTACATTGCCGCTTGCGGCCATTATTTATGTTCCAACTGAAGTGTCTTGGTAGGCTGGTCGCATACCTCTGTTGGTCCCCAGTACTGGATAGGACCTGGATATACGTATGCAGTCTTCTTTGCCCACTCTGCACGCTTTGAAGCGAAGAACTTGAATGGAGCGCCATCGAGTTCAACGAGAGCCTTGCGGATTACAGGCTTCATCTTACCGTTACGCTTCTCCATGTTCATCATCATCGTGATAGGCACACCACCTGCAACCCATTCTGCAGCTGGAGCTGTGGTATTGCGAACGACTGACATATAGCCCGTCTTGCCGTTTGCGATGAGGCGTGATGCGTTGTAACCGAGTGAGTAGCAGTAGTCGGCATCGTAGTTTGATGGAGCAGCACAACGTCCTTCGTAGCCGAAGAAGTGGTGCTGAGTACCGAACTTACCTACATACTTACCTTCTTTCTTCCACTGTTCCAGTTTCACAGCAACCATAGCAGAAAGCAACTTTTCGGTCTCGATGAGCGATACCTGTACGTTTCCGTGTGGATCGCGGTCGAGAGCCAACTGACGAGCTACACTGGTTGGAAGTGAGTTGAACACTTCGAGATTCTCTTTAGAAATGTGGTTCTTCACGAAGTCTATCTGCTCGCTGCGTCCCAGGTTCTGAGCCTCAGGAGTTGCGAGGATGTCGTTCAACTGAGCAATCAGCTTCTTGATAGCAGGGATGAACTCGATGAGTCCTTCTGGGATAAGTACAGTACCGAAGTTGTCACCATCAGCAGCACGGTCGGCCACAGCCTGAGCAATGTAAGTCACTACGTCGTCGAGACTCATGTTCTTGGCCTCAACCTCTTCGCTGATGAGACAGATGTTTGGCTGACACTGCAGAGCGCACTCGAGTGCGATGTGAGATGCCGAACGGCCCATCAGTTTGATGAAATGCCAATACTTGCGGGCAGAGTTACAGTCGCGCTGGATGTTACCAATCAGCTCGGAGTAAGTCTTACATGCTGTATCGAAACCGAATGAAGTCTCAATCTGCTCATTTTTCAGGTCACCATCGATGGTCTTAGGACAACCTATTACCTGCACGCCATACTGCTTAGCTGCATAGTACTCTGCCAGCACGCATGCGTTAGTGTTAGAGTCGTCACCACCGATGATTACGAGTGCCTTGATGCCCAACTCACGGAGAATCTGGATACCCTTTTCAAACTGGTCAACCTCTTCGAGCTTTGTACGACCAGAACCGATGATGTCGAAACCACCCGTGTTGCGGTACTCGTCCATAATCTCAGGAGTAATCTCCATGTACTTGTGGTCAACCAAACCACCAGGACCGAGGATGAATCCGTAGAGCTTGTTAGCAGGGTTGAGTGACTTCACACCGTCGAACAGACCTGAAATCACGTTGTGACCGCCAGGAGCTTGACCACCTGAGAGGATGATACCTACATTGAATGGTTCGAGCTGTTTCTGCTCACCTGGAACAAATTCGATAACTGGCATTCCGTATGTGTTAGGGAACAATGCCTTGATTTCTTCCTGATCACCAACCGACTGAGTTGGTTTGCCTTCTTTAGCAACTACTGGACCCAAGAGAGCCTTAGGCAGTTTGGGCTGATAGGCAGCACGTGCAATTTGTAATGCGCTTTTTTCCATAATGAATAATATAATGTTTTGAATTATTTGATTTTATCCTTGACAATCTATGCTTAGTTTCACAAATTTCGTGCAAAATTACAAAAAATAAATGAATTATGCATTATGAATTGTGAATTATTTATTATCTTTGTGCATCGAAATACATTATGACTTCAATTATTAATTATAAATTATACAAAAATTAAATTCACGGATTATGGCAAAGAAAAGAAACATCAAAAAGAGTTTGCACTACATCATGAGCGACTTGTTCACCGCCACCATCATCTCGTTGGCAGACAAGAAGAGCGACCCTGAGAAAGTGGCAGAGTTGCAAGAGAAGATCCTGAATGTCTATGAGGACTTCAACAGTCGTCTGAGCAACTATGAGCGTAAGAATGCCAAAGCGTTCTTTAAACAATTTAAGGAAGAGGTGAACAAAGAAATAGCAGATATCGTTGCCGCCATTGAGAAAGTATAGAAAACAACAGCGCAGGTCCTTGAACCTGCGCTGCTTCGTTTATTTGGTTATACAACCTCGACCTTAGCTGCAAGCGACTTACACTTGTCACGAAGTTCATCGAGGGGTGTACCTACTTTGTCATAGCACACAACAACACCCATACGGCGATTGACATGTGCAACAGGCTTACCGAAGATGCGCAGGTAGGTGCGTGGTGCTGCACAGACTTCCTCTATGCCTTTATAATCGGGATGATCGGTCTCTATACCTGAGAGAATCACGGCACTTGCCCCACTCTTCTCCTGCGTAATCTCTGGGATGGGCAGACCAAGGACAGCACGACAATGTAGTTCGAACTCGCTGAGGTTTTGTGTACCTGCAAGGGTTACCATACCCGTGTCGTGTGGACGTGGTGAGAGTTCTGAGAAATAAACGCCGTCCTGGTTGCTGATGAAGAACTCAACTCCCCAGATACCGGCTCCCGTGAGTGCTCCTGTCACCTTCTCTGCCATCTCCTGTGCGGCCTTCAGATGTTCAGGCTTCATAGGCATCGGCTGGAAGCTCTCACGATAGTCGCCACTAATCTGTACGTGTCCTGTTGGTGCACAGAACAGGGTTGGCCCATTCTTCTGAGTGACTGTTAACAAGGTAATTTCGTAGTCGAACTTGATGAACTGCTCTACAATTACTTCCTTGATGTCACCACGTGCCCCTTTGGCTGCGAAATCCCATGCACGCTGCAAATCAGCAGGACTGTCGACTTTACTCTGTCCGTGTCCTGATGACGACATGAGCGGCTTAACGATGAATGGATAGCCAATCTCGTTGGCTGCTGCCTCGAACTCCTCGTAAGTCTTAGCGTATTTATAGTTAGCGGTCTTCAATCCCAACTCGGTATGAGCTAATTCGCGGATGGCCTTACGATTCATCGTGAAATTGACGGCACGAGCTGACGGAACCACCTGAATGCCCATTTTCTCACATTCGTATAGCTTCTCTGTACGGATGGCCTCGATTTCAGGTACAATGATATCGGGCTGGTGTTTCTTAACGGCTGCCATGAGAGCATCACCGTCGAGCATAGGAAAGACTTCACACTCGTCAGCTACTTGCATAGCAGGAGCGTGCTCGTATGCATCGCAGGCTACTACGTACTGACCTTTTCTCTTACAGGCGATGACAAATTCCTTGCCCAGCTCGCCTGATCCTAAAAGCATAATTTTTTTCATTGTTGCATATGTTTTTTTATTGGTGTTGTTCTCTAAGTAAATCATTCACTGTCTTCACAGGGTTGAAGGTCTCGAGAGGTACTTCAACGAATATGGTGTTCCAGTCGCTCATAGCTCCGTTCCATAGACCTGGAAGCTCAAGGGCCTTTAGTTCCTTACCGTTTTTGCTCTTTGAAGAGATAAATCCCGTCTGTGGATCTACATACTTAGGCAGGTCGAAGTGATTGCCTTTGTAGTCCTTCACTGCGCAAACAAGATCAACAGGGTTGAAATGTGTGCCGCTCTTGAACATCTTCACGTATTCCTCGTTGTTTGTGTCAATCTGTGAGCTTTCGAGTATCTGAAGCGAGATAGTTCCGTCTTGGTTGTATGCAAGGAACGGACCACCACCAGGTTCACCTACGTTCTTCACCATACCGCACACACGCATCGGGCGGTTGAGTTTGCTGCGCAGATAGACAGCCATCTCGGTATCTTCAAGGTTCTTGAGGTTGGGGTTGCGCTGACAGAGTTCGTCGCGCATGAAGCGGATCATCTTCTCTAAATCCTGATGGGTGTATTTACCTGTATCGAGCAGACGGATGTATTCGAATGCCTGTTGCTGCAGGGTGACAAGCACACCTGCGATAATCTTCTTGAAACGCACGGTGGGGTCTTTCAGACGGTCGGGCACCACATTGTCGATATTCTTGATGAATACCACATCGGCATCGATGTCGTTGAGGTTTTCAATCAATGCTCCATGACCGCCCGGACGGAACAGAATGCTACCGTCGTCGTTGCGGAACGGTTCGTTGTCGATGGTTGCGGCAACCGTATCGGTGCTTGATTTCTGCTCCGAGAAGCTGATATTGTAGGTCACACCAAATTTTGACTCATACTCTTCTTTCTTCTGAGCCACCAATGCTTCGAACAGCGGACGGTGCTCTGGGCTGACAGTGAAGTGTACGTTCACCTTTCCATCCTTACCGGCTGCATAGAGGGCACCCTCGACCAGATGTTCCTCAAGTGGTGTACGCACGCAGTCATCGTATGCATGGAACTGCAAGAGACCCTTGGGCAACTTCCCGTAGTTAAGTCCTTCCTCATTGAGCAGATAAGCCACCACAGCCTTGTAATCGCCTTCGTCAACAAGTTCCTCAATTGGTTTCCCTTCGTTGACCACACAAGCATCATTGAGTGCATCATAGAACGCATATTTCGAGATGTTGGCGAAGAAGGTCTTGATGAAATCGGTATCAGGTTCGTCAGCCTCTCCGTCGAGGAACTCAAACAGGTTCTTGAACATACGTGATGCTGCACCCGAAGCCGGAACGAACTTCACTACGCTGTGACTGCCGTTGAGATATTCTTCCCACGCTTTCAGATACTCACTCTGCTGTGCCTCGTCAGTTACTTTGATACCATTACCAGGAGCTGCGGCTCCAGCCAGTTTTAAGAAAGGAAAGCCCGACTTGAATTGTCCAAGCTGTCGATTGAAAAGTTCCTCCGAGATATTTTTCGATGCGAGAAACTCTTTGTCTTTTGGTGTAAGCATATTGATTTTTTTTGGTTTGCAAGAATTGTTCGACAAAGGTACAAAATAATTGATAATTGACAATTGATAATTGATAATTTTGATAAAAAAAAACAGATAATTCGATTTTTATTATTAATTTTGCAGTCGATTTGCAAACGTTGGTAATCATGAATGCACAAAGAGAGCAGATAATCGAGACCTTGCAGCGAGTGGAGAGTCTGACGGCCGACACTATCAGCAAAGACGACCTTCAACACATTCGCCACATCGTCTTGGAGCACAGCAAGGATATAGAGCAACAGACCGAAATCGAACGCGAATTCGGTCTGAATCCCATTTTGTTTGACTTGCAGACGGCTCTGATTACCATCGAAGAGATTGGTGCCAGTCGTGCTATCATCATCAGTACCTTGCTTCACGAGTATGTACACCACGGATTGATTTCAGAAGACGAGATTAACACCACGTTTGGAGCAGATGTCGTGAAGATTATTCATGGCCTTTTGAAAGTAAACGAATTGTATGCCAAGAGCAGCAGCGTGGAGACTGAGAACTATCGTGACCTCATGCTCTCGTTTGCTGAGGATATGCGTGTCATCTTCATCATTATTGCCGACCGCGTGAACCTCATGCGTCAAATCAAAGAGTTGGGCAGCGATGAAACCCGCAGGAAAGTGGCCTATGAAGCCAGCATCCTCTATGCTCCTTTGGCTCATAAACTGGGCTTGTATCTTATTAAATCAGAACTCGAAGACTTGTCGCTAAAATACTTGGAGACAGAGACTTTCTATATGATTAAAGAGAAGCTCAATGCCACCAAGCGTACCCGCGATGAGTATATCCGAAAGTTTATCGCTCCTATCGAAGAGAAGTTGCAGGCAGCTGGCCTGAAGTTCCATATCAAAGGACGCACGAAAAGCATCCATTCCATCTGGCAAAAGATGCAGAAGCAGCGTTGTCAGTTCGAAGGAATCTATGACCTCTTTGCCATCCGTATCATCCTCGACTCGAAACCTGAGAAAGAGAAGCAAGACTGCTGGCAGGTGTATAGCATCGTGACTGATATGTACCGCCCCAATCCCAAACGACTGCGCGACTGGCTCAGTGTACCTAAGAGCAACGGCTACGAAAGTCTGCACACCACTGTGATGGGACCTGAAGGCAAGTGGGTAGAGATTCAGATCAGGACGGAACGGATGGACGACATAGCCGAACACGGATTGGCTGCACATTGGCGCTATAAGGGTGTGAAAGACAGCGGAGCCAAACTTGAAGACTTGCTGAAAGACATTCGTAGCGCACTTGAAACTCAAGGAACATCCGACGAACAGGTAGTCGATCAGTTCAAGGTGGACCTCTACAGCGATGAGGTGTTTGTCTTCACGCCGAAAGGCGATTTGTTTAAAATGCCAAAGGGTGCTACCCTACTCGACTTTGCTTTCCAAATCCACACCAACATAGGCTCACACTGTAGTGGCGGACTGGTCAATGGGAAGAACGTTCCTGTACGTACAAAGTTGCAGACAGGCGACCAAGTAGAGATTCTCACCAATCCCAACCAGCTGCCCAAGCGCGACTGGCTCAACTACGCCATCACGTCGAAAGCACGTAGCAAGATACGTCAGAGCATCAACGAACAGGAGTTGCGGACAGCTACCTACGCTAAAGAGATGCTCGAACGTAAGTTCAAGAACAAGAAGCTCGAAATGGTAGAGCCGACATTGATGAAGACCATCAAGCGGTTAGGATTCAAACACGTGATGGAGTTCTACAAGGCACTCACAGAGGAGGTCTTGGGAGTGGATCGTGTGATTGATACTTATATTGAGGAGCAGAAACGCGAGAACAACGAACTGCCACTTGCTGAGACTGTCAGCGCTTCTACGTTCCGACTTGATGAAGACAACGAAGACCTGACAGGCCGCTCAGGTAAGGACGTGTTGCTTATTGGTAATAATATAAAAGGTGTGGAATACAACCTTGCCAAATGTTGCAACCCCATCTACGGTGATGACATCGTTGGATTCGTGACTGTGAGCCGAGGTATCACCATCCACAGAAAAAACTGCCCAAATTGCCGCCGTTTGCTCGAACAGATGTCATACAGAGCCATCGAAGTGAACTGGGCAACCCAAAGTAGCGGACAGTTCTCAAGCACCCTCCATATCGTGGGGAATGACGATGTGGGTATCGTGAGCAACATCACCAGCATCATCGCGAAGGAGAAGAACATCCTGCTACGCAGCATCGATATCAAGTCGTCGGAAGACGGACTCTTCGCAGGCAACCTCACCGTTATTATTGACGACAACAAACGTCTGAACCAACTCATCAAGAAGATACAAGCGGTGAAAGGCGTGAAAAGTGTGACGAGATGAAGATAAACTTAATACTCACAGGTAAGACTACCAGCAAGACTTTTCAAGCCATCATCGACGACTACAGCGAGCGGGTCACCCACTACACCCCGTTTGCCGTGACTGTCATCCCTGAACTGAAGAACACCAAGGCCCTCTCGCAAGAACAGCAGAAGCAGATGGAAGGCGAACTGATACTGCGTCAGCTACAAGACAGCGATTATGTGGTGCTGCTTGATGAGCATGGGAAGGAATTACGAAGCATTGAATTTGCCACATGGATCAGCAAGAAGCAGCAGGCAGTCAGTCGTCGACTGGTGTTCGTCATTGGAGGTCCCTACGGATTCTCGCCAGCAATATATCAGCGAGCCGATGAAAAACTCTCGCTCTCAAAGATGACCTTCTCCCACCAGATGGTCCGCATGATATTCATCGAACAACTCTATCGTGCCTTCACCATCCTCAAAGGCGAACAATACCACCACGAATAGACAGTTCAACCTCTTCGATGCATATGCCCGCATAGCATTCGGCGTACGGTTGTAGGCTGTTGTCATCACGCTGCTGCCGTTGGATGTTTGTACAATAAATTGTTTTTCTCCGTAGTGATGGCATTTTTCTCCCTAACTAGGGCATATTTTTTTCCTCACTACGCCGTAAATTCCGCTGAATTCTTACGGTTATATTGTGGTGGCCTCACGCTCTGAGAAATGCGGCTCGTTGATAAGAGTATCTCTCCCCTAAGGGAAAATTTTGTTACCCCTAGGGGCTTCAAAAATCACGCTTGATTTTCATGACACAAAGATACAACATTGAGAGTGCGGTCTACGATTTTTTTACCAACTTTTTTTCGAAAAAATGAAAAGACAGTCAAACTTAGTCGTAGTCAAAGTAGTCAAACTCGTTTTCAGACATCAAAAACAGCCACTATAGAATATAATAATAAATATATTTATTATTATATTCTATAGTGAGTCCAAGTCCATGTTCCAGAATTGAGTTTGACTACTTTGACTATGGCAACATGGCTACAGATACCTACACGTATGATTCGTGTCTGTACGTGATTGTTGCATGTTACAAATATACAAATTTTATTTATAAATACGATAAAATATACACCGGCATACATAAAAAAACGGGAGTGTTTTGTCTGGAATTGTCAAGAATATAGGGAAAAAGTGAATTTAATTTTAGATAAAATCTTCCATTCGACAATAAAAACAGCTTTTATTGTGCTCACTTGTAATAAAAATTGAAAAATTAAAGAATTAAAGAATTGAAAAAGTAAAAAAATAGTAAATAGTAAATGGTCGAATAGTAAATAATTTGTATCTTTGCAGCCGCAAACGATGGAGAGATGCTCGAGTGGCTGAAGAGGCACGCCTGGAAAGCGTGTGACCGTCCAAAGCGGTTCGCGAGTTCGAATCTCGCTCTCTCCGCATCATCGGGATGTAGCGCAGTTGGTAGCGCACTACGTTCGGGACGTAGGGGTCGGGCGTTCAAGTCGCCTCATCCCGACCAAAGGAGAGTTTCGGCTCTCCTTTATCTTTTGGCAACAACCCTTAAGTGTAAAATTCACTCCCCTTAAGGGTAACAAAAAGTCCCATTAGAGGGAAAAAACAAGACCTTTTACAGAAAGAATAAGGTATCACAATAAAAAAAACACAAAAAAGTTTGGTAATATGTTTTTTCTTCGTATCTTTGTCGCGTAAACAAGTGCTTGAATCCACTCGTTACAAATAAATTAACAAATCAACATTAATAATTTGCTTATGAGAAAAACAATTACTACAATTTTCACGTTGGCGGCAATGTTATTTGCCACCAGTGCTAATGCGCAGAAGGAATTCGTTTATGAGTTCCAATCTTATGTAGGCGATTCCTATGAGAACTACACTCAAGTACTTGATGTAGAAGCTATTGAGGCAGAACTAGGATGCACTCTTGCTGAGGCAACTATTTATGCGGTTCAAAGTGATGGCACACTCGACCCAGACTATACGTTGGGACCAGGTGGTGCTACCACAGACGGATGGCGTAATGCCGCAGGTGACTGGGAAGTTTGGAGTTCTTCCGGTTCATGTTTTTGCGTGAAGGCAAACTTCACCCCAGAGCCAGACGAGGAGGGCAATGTAGCTCCTCATTTCTACTACATTGGAGGTAAGTCCGGTCAGACAAGCGAACCAGTAACTTACGCAGCAACTTATCGCCTAGAGAATCCGGCAAACACTTCAAAATTTTGCTTTGTCATTTTGAAGTTGAGCTACATTCCAGAGCCAGAGTTCGAAATTACAACAAAGATTTCTGAACTCAACATTGTAGGACGTGCAGAATTAGTTGCAGAACAATACCCTCGTACCAACACCAATGGAGTGGAATATAAGGTTCAAGTAGGTGACCTTGCTAAACTTCTTGGCTATGAAGCGGAAGATTTCAATGCTTGGTGGTATAGAAAGATGGTTTTTGTAGGCTATGTGGACGAATCTGATGTTAAAAGCGAGGATGTTACTAATTTAAACTACTCAACTACCGCTTGGATGAATTCATTGTTTGACGAAAACACAGGTAACGAAACAAAAGAATGTGTTCAGGGTAGTACAAGCGAATACACTAAATTCTGGGTACATCTATCTTCAAGCGGCTATGACGGAGACACGCTTAAAGTGCAGATAGGTCAGAGGGCCAGCAAGCTGAAGATCGGTGACGAATATTACACTTATTTATATTTTATTAAGGGTAATAACGCATTTGAGTTGAAAGTGACTCTTTCAATCATAGAGAATCCAGAAGGGGAATTGAGTTGGGATGAAAAGAAATTAGTCGGTTCAGAAACAATCACCCTCGAGTCAAACGACATATCTTCTGGTGCTTACGACGCTCAGACCGTAGCAATTGATTTGGAGGCAATTCTTGCTCTGTTCCCAGAAGGCACAGATGTGAGCGACCTCAAATTCGTAGCTATTGACTCAGAAGGCAATCCAACAGACTCATACTCAACCAACACAACAGGATTCTGGATGGATATGGAAAGTCATCCTTCTTCATGGAGCACATTCTATGGGAAAGCACAAGGATATTATTGCGATTATGCAACTGATGGCACTTTGACTATTGGACACATTCCTGGCCAATTCAATAAGGATGAGATTGTAACTACAACAGGTTCACTCTTCCTCGTATGTGGCAACTACAAATACGAGTTTGTAATGAACTATAGTGTTAACGGATTTGAAAAAGAAGTTGTGGATGATCCATTACTTTCAACTGCCGAAATCCTTGCAATCAAGTACGAGGAGATGCAAATCATCCCTAACTCAACGTACAAGGATGACTATATGGATGCCGCTATAGATCTTGACATTAACTTCATTGAACAGACACTTGGAACCAGAACCATACGTCTATGGGGACAGAAGTACTCAGAAACAAACGGCTTCTACTCATCAGATGCTCAACAAAGCATGGATGGTTGTAACCAAGGATTCTGGATGGATGTTGATACACTCAATGAGAAGTCTGCTGTAGTCGGCACATGGAGTTCTGCCGTCACAAATGCATACGGTATCGGTTGGAGAACAAATGGAACACTTACATTCTTCCAGTACCCAGGCCAACGTAAGGTAGGTGACGAGTATAATTCTGTATTCTATCTTGCTACTACCGATAAAACTAAGGCTATCAAGATTAACCTTAATGTGAAATATGTTGAGGAAATCATTCCTGAGGCAACTACCCTCGAAACCTTCTCCTTGACTCTCCCAGCTCGTGACCCTGCAGACAAGGATAATGGTATGTATACGGCATACGACCTGAGTCCTATGTACAAAGCATTTGGCTGCACACCAGAAGAGTTTGAAGAGAATGGTACATGGATGGCTATTGATGCAGACGGAGATTTGACCAGCAACTACGATGAACTGGAAGGCTTTGCATTCGATGCAAACGGTAGAGTGACTGACGATGATGCTGCCCTTGTTGCAAAGGTTGGTTACATACCAGAAGAGGGTGCATTCTTCAGCTGGATTCTTGACGATGTGAACCTTGCAAATACATACAACGTTATCATTTATGCGTACTACGACAACCAGCGTTGTATATTTACAATTACGGTTGGCGGTGAGGCAGAAGCTATCAACTTCGTAGAACTGAACAAGAGCGATAGCAAGATGTTCGACCTCACAGGTCGTCTGGTGAAGAATGCAACAAAGGGTTTCTACATTAAGGATGGTAAAAAGTTCTTAGTAAAGTAAATCCTCACGTATAATAATAAATAAGGTGTGTCTTTTATAAAGATGCACCTTATTTTGTTTTGTGCTTTCACGTTTTATTTGTATCTTTGCAAGCGAAATAAGTAATAAGGATATAACATGAAACATTTAGTAATCACATTGATGATAGCAATGCTTGCAGGTGTTGCTAACGCTCAGAATCCGAAACGGTCAGAACTGACCATCGTTGACAAGGTAGAAATAAAACTCACAGCTGAAGAAGCAAGGCATATCAATGCCTCACAACGTGTATCAGTAGATTTGACAGATGCATTAGCCAAGATGAGTAGCGGAGGCTTGGGAATGGCACTCCATAAGTTTTACATTGCAGAGTATGATGAGCAGACGGAAGGTAAGACCGACGAACTGACCAGCACCTACAACTATCGTAATGGTTGGTGGCTGACTGACATCTACGATGAAACGACAGGCGAACTGACAGGTGAATGTGTGGCAGATACAGTCTATACACCTTTGATGTACATACGTGATATAGAACTAGATGACAAGCAACTCTCGATGACCGTAGGACAAGTGGCCAACACTACGATTCCTGGTAACATATACTCTGCCCTACTCTACTACATCAATGGCAGCAATGCAATAGAAATCGCTGTCAGCCTTACCATCACAGATGCGATAGTACCGAAACTGGAAGAACTCACCAAAGTAGGCGAGCGTAATTTGGATGTATCAATGTACTACAATGGCTCATATAAGTATCGTTCTATCGAATTCCCCACCGATTCGCTCTATGATGCCATCTATGAAACCCTGCCACAACCCGACTGTGTAGGCTACGAGGAAGGAAAGCTTTGGGGTGAAGATATGAAGTTGGTGCTCTATGCTGAGCGTGAAGAAAACGTAATTGACGACTATGCTACAGCCTTCTACGGAGGCTACTGGGTTGATGCGAATGGATATATCTGCAATCATGGAGAGAATGCAGCAATCTTCTGCGAACCTGAGAATTGGGATATGAATGTATTCCATGTGGGCATCTATCCGAACTATAAACTGATTGACACGACCGTAAAGGCAAAACTCTATATCGTAGGAGCCAACTGTTACTATCAGTTGAACCTCAAAGTAACGATTACGCCGCAACCTACGCTCGCTGAATGTGTGTTGGCAGAGACGCTCAATTATGCAATGGAAATTGTCCCGGAAAACAACGGTACGGAAAGCCTTATTCAGGCAGACTATATGGTGAATGCAATCAGCCTGCATGACATCGTTGAGCAGCATTTCGAGTCAGCCGACCTGGTATTCGCTACCTACACCTATATTCCTGGTCAAGGTTATGGTCCGATGCCGTCTGCAACAAACATTTTAAACACCCCTATCGCTAATGTCGCACAATACGGTTACCAAATGACCGATATCAGTTTCTTTGCAGAAATGATGGGTGACGAATCAATGCTCCATTTAGCTGTTCCAATGAGTCCTAACCCACCACTCAGTATAGCATACGGTATTTGTTACAATGACAGTACCCTGAGCTTCTGGCAGCCGGACGGCGTGCGTCAAGTGGGCGACTTCTACACCGCAGAGTACTATCTCTATAGTTTAGACGACATGAAGAAGGTAAAGCTGAACATCAATGTCATCTATGTCGACCAACGTAATCCTATCTATAACATTGTAGGTACGAGAACTGTAGAATTACCTCAGAGCAACGCAGAAGGAACCGACTACGGAACGATGACAATCGACCTGACTGATATGCTAACTGCTTTAGAATGTAGCAATATCAACGAGATTCAATGGGCAGCATACAACAATCTGGGCCAGTTGCTTATTACGCCCGATTTTGATGACATCTATGGTTACTATTTCGATGCAAACGGATATCTGACAACAGAGGAAACAAAGGTGTTCTGCGTAGGATTTGCAGATGGTGCTTTCCATTCATTACTCTCGAACGGGACAGCCGATACCGACTATTCAACAAGTATCGTAGCAGTTTACAACGGTAAAGGTTATAAATTCAATGTGAAGGTGACGAAAGACCCACAAAACGATACAGGCATAGCCTCCCTCCCGTCCCCCCTCAAGGGAGGAAGCCAGGTTTACAACCTCAGTGGAATGCACATTAATACTAATACCCTTCCCTTGAGGGAGAGGCAAGGGGTAGGCTTAAGGGGCATCTATATCATCAACGGCAAAAAGGTATTGGTTAGATGAAACGATGGTTAATAGCATTATTTTTGACCTGCGTTGTTGTAATGAGCAGCAGCGCACAAGTCAATTATTGCCCTGACCAAGAATGTAATAGCTGCAAATTACTGCGTGCGGTCGATTATCAGTTTCATGCCATGCGCAACGACATCTCGCTTCCGCAAAGCCTCGAAGGAAAGTCTGTACGTTGGGAACTGAAGACACAAGAAGGGACAGGCTCCTTTCTTTCGTTCGACGGACAGACCCTTCATGTGAAATCATTGCCCAAAGGACGTTATATGGATGTCGGCACTCTAATCGGTGAGATTGCAGACGAACGCCTAGTATTCCCCCTCACCCTTGCACCCGATGACGAAATGTACGGCTATCTGTATTGCCACATGGCAGGAACGAGTGAGAACACACTCTATGCTCTGGGAACGAAAGCAGACCGTGGTGTTCTGTTCCATCCGTTGCTCAACAACCAACCCGTTTACGATGCTGAGGAGATAGCTGGCATTGAAGGTGGCGTGCGCGATGCGTTTATCTATCGGGGGCAGGACAACAACTACCTGATGGTGACCACAGATATGAGCAACCGCAAATCACGTACGTGGTTCAACTACGGCATCAATCTGCTCCGCTCAAACGACCTCATTCATTGGACCTCCACCACGTTCGATTTCCGTAAAGGTGATACTGTTTTCTCAGACCCGCAGAGCAAGAGTTGGTTTGCCGATTGGAGCAAAATCAATCGTGTGTGGGCTCCTCAAGTGATTTGGGATGCTGACTACAACAACGGAGAGGGCGGCTATTTCATCTACTACTCGATGCTAAGCACGAATCCGGGCGACGATCACGACCGTATCTACTACTCGTATGCATCGCGCGACTTCACCACCCTGACCAAACCGCAGCTGTTCCATGATAGAGGTATAGCAGTCATCGATTGTCACATCGACTGGAACGATTGCGACCGTCAGTATCATGTTTTCTTCAAGAAAGAAAATGCAGCAGGAAACGACAAAGGCATCTACGAAGCCGTATTTGATAAGCTGCCAAATGGTCAATGGCGCGACATCCTGCACATTACGAACGAAGGGAAGAGCAATGTGGAAGGAGCAAGTGCGTTCCGACTTATCAACGAGAACCGATGGAAGGTAGCGTATATCAACTACGGAGTCAACCCTAAGATATATCGCGTGTGTGAGGCAAATGCTACCGAGGAACTCATAGACCGAGGTGTGGAAATCGGTACGGATGTCAATCCCCAGCATGGTTCGTTCATGACCGTCACCAAGGAGGAATACGACCTGCTTGAAACATGGTCGGCACTCACCTCGCGTGTTCAGGAGCTGCAAAAGAATCCGAAATATGCAAAGAGGCGCGACCTGCAACTTGCTGGCGAGGCATTGAAGACCACCTTCACAGAACGCCCCATCGAGCAGCTCACCCTACTCTATCAGACACAACTGAAGCAACTCAGCAAATTCAAATAACTAATTTATACTAATCAACATGTTAAAATCTTTGATTTCTGCCATCGTATTTGCAGCTACCATCTCTCTAAGTGCTCAAGAAATGCCCACTCAATGGAACACTCCAGGAGCAGGCAATCCTTTCATTCCAGGTTATTTCGCCGACCCAACCATCCGTAAGTTTGGCGACACCTTCTATATCTACGCTACTACCGACGGAACAGGAAACGGATACGGTCCGGCTCAGGTGTGGATGTCAAAAGACTTCGTCAATTGGCGCAATGTGGTTATGAACTGGCCTGTTACCGAAGTGGTGTGGGCACCCGAAGTCATCCCCACCAAAGACGGAAAATACCGCTACTACTACTGTACCCCTTGTCAGGTGTATGCAGGCGAGAGCGACTCCCCTGTAGGTCCCTGGACCAATATGTTAGGACGCCCCGATGCCGTACTGATGCGCGACCGCTATTGCGACCCTATGGCCATCACGCTCGACCCACAGGTGTTTACCGATGACGACGGCTCTCAGTATATGTTTGTCGGCACATGGGGCATCTACGAGAAGTCGGGTTGTGGATGGGCAAAACTGGCTCCCGACGGCAAGTCGTTCACCGATAAGGGTTTGGTTCCCAATACCCAGCTGACCGAATTCTTCGAAGGGCCGTTCGTCTTCAAGAAAGACGGTATCTATTACTTCACCTACTCAGCAGGAAGCTGCCACAACGACACCTATCAGGTACGTTATGCCACAAGTACCGTCAGCCCTATCGGTCCGTACACCTACAAAGGCCCTATTCTTGTGACCAATGCAGACGGCACGGTTCACGGACCAGGCCACCATTCTATCCTCGTCGATGGAAAGGATTACTATATCGTTTATCATCGCCACAACAACCCTCACTCGGTGCATGGGTTCAACCGTCAGCTTTGTATCGACAAGATTGAGTTCGACAAGAATGGCGACATCCTGCCTATCCATCCTACACACACAGGTGTTCTGCCAAGTTCATTAGCCAAGAATGCCAAGAAGAATACCATTCAGAATCTGGCCTATCAAGTTCGTGTGAAGGCATCGTCAGAACTGGGAAACGACTTCAAGGCCGAATATGCTGTCGATGATAACAATGGTACCCTGTGGCGTCCTGCCAACAATCAGGGGGAATCATGGATCTGTCTCGACCTCGGTAAATCCACTCCGTTTAATCAGGTGTGGCTTCAGTTCGAATACCCCACTTTCTTCTACCAATACAAGATCGAAACATCAGACGATGAGCGGCAATGGACACTCTATGCCGACCGGACGAAGAACACCGATGCCGGTTCGCCGATGATTGAGAAAGGTGCAGCTAAGGCACGCTACATCAAGATTACGATAACCGACACACAGAAAAACGGTCACTTTGGAGCTTTGTGGAACATCAAAGTCTATAATGCCTCGAAATCAAACGACCCCTCTGCCCTACTCCCATCTGTCGAAGGGATGGATTATGAGGCAGTCAATCGCGGTTATCCAAACCTCCACAAGAAAGACCTCGAACCCGAACAGCGTGTACAATACAAGGACGGTCTGGTGGTCGATATCAATGCCGACGATTATGCGCAAGGGAAAGCCCTCGTGCTGAAATCCGTACAAAACCGCACAGGAGGGGTCTTCACTTCCGATGACGAGCTGCTGCTTGAGATTGTACAAAACAAATATGCCTTCTATTTCGATGGCAAACAACACCTCACCAGTTCGTTCAACTGCCCAGCCAACTTCACCTATAATGCTGCCTACACCATCTCTGCATGGGTGCTCAACCCCAGCGTAGGTGCCAGCGAGTGTATCGCGTCTGTCACTCCTTCAAGTGGCGACCTGACCGCCTTCCAGTTCAATCACAGCAAGAACCGTGAGACGGGTATCATCGATCATGCAGGTTCGTTCGAGAGTGCAGGCTTCCCCAACGAAGTGGCTCAAGGCGAAGGCAAATGGCAACATTGGACCGTCACCTACGACGGGTGGTTCCAGCGTTTCTATCTCAACGGACGTCTCATCCACGAGAAGAACAACTTTATCATGCTCCGTCCTTCAGGACCTATCACAATCGGCTCCGACCCTCGAGGAGGGGATGCCTTCAGCGGATACATCCACTCCCTGCGTCTTTACGACCGCGCCCTACGTTCAGATGCAGTACTTGCCGATTACCAGCAGAAGTCCGACACTCAGGACAAGATAGAGATTGACTGGGATAATATAGCCGTCAAGACCGAAGTACTGACACCTACCCTCGTGAAAGTCTCCGTGACTGATAAGGAAGGTGCCCCACTCCATTCTGGTCAACTTTATTATTACTATTACGCCACAAGTAATCCTAATGAAGCCAATAATCTTCCTCGTTCAAGACTAGAGAACGGCTCTACCAGCAATTCATCGGTCATGCTGACTATAGACGGAAAGAAGGACCAACATATCTACGTCGATGTCTGCGGGCAAGGCGGTACATTGACGATTAATGAACATGTCACCATCGACCCCAAGGCATTCGACATCTTTACCGACGATTTCAAGACCTTCCGCGAGTGGGACGGCAAGTATGTCACCAACGACAAGGTGAAATACGAGGCAGCGAATGGCGTGCTTAAACTCACGTCAGCAAGTACCGACTTCAGCGCAAGCGGCAACCCACGCACCAACGGACCTATGATTTACAAAGAAGTGAAGGGAGATTTCATCGTACAGGTACGTGTGGCCGACCTCATGGGGTCAGCACGTCGCAATACTCCAGCCTACAACGAAGGAGGCCTCATGGTCATCCTGCCCGAGAGCGACAACCGCCAGCAAGTGGTACAACTCGGTGTCTTCCCTGCCTACAACTGCGGCAACATGCTCACCACCATCTTCCGCGGACGTCCCCAGTACAACAACCAGCAAGGTTGGGACTACGACCCCTACATGCAGCTGCAACGCGTAGGTAACCTCATCTATGCACGCACCTCACGCGACGGGCGTACCTGGACCGATATGCCGGCAAGTCCTGTACGCGTTCCACAGTTCGAAGGTAAGACTCTCCGAGTCGGTCTCTTCCAGACAACCTATAGCGACAACTCCGCATGGGTGAGCTTCTCGGACTTCAAATTATGGCAAAAAAGGTAGCAAATTATGCTATTTTTGGGAAAAAAACAATTTTTTTATATAAAAACGTAAAAAAATAGTAAAAAGTAAATTGTCGAATAGTAAATGTTTCGTATCTTTGCGGCGGTTTTAGAAAACCAAAACAGTTCAAACAAAAAAATTGAGTTTAGTAATTTAAGGTTTAACAATCAAAAAGAGAAAAGAAAATGAAGAAATTATTAGCAGCATTCGTTGCAGTTATTGCAATTTCATTCGCATCTTGTGTCAATGGTAACACAGAAAAAGCTGAATGCGATTCAACCCAGTGCGAAGGTTGTGGTGCATGCAAGTGTGATTCATGCGTGTGTGAGGAAGATCCTTGCACTTGCGAGGCTGAAGCAGACACAGCAGCAGTTGAAGAAGTAGTTGCAGAATAATCACAACGAACAGATTAAGACAAAAGAGTTGGAACTTCGGGTTTCAACTCTTTTTCTCATCCCTTCTATTTCTATGAACAAGAAAGCAATCATCGTAGGTGCAAGTTCCGGTATCGGCATGGAGGTAGCACGGCTACTCATCGCCGACGGCTGGACATTAGGAGTGGCAGCACGTCGCGAGAAACCGCTCCAGGAACTGAAAGCATTGGCACCCGAGCGTGTCGAGGTGCAGACCATCGACGTGACAGTCCCCAATGCCGGAGAACAGTTGCTGACCCTCATCCACAAGATAGGAGGTATGGATTTGTACTTCCACGCATCGGGCATCGGCAAACAGAACCGCACTCTGGATGCGGACATCGAACTGCAGACGATGCACACCAATGCCGTAGGATTCACAAGAATGATAGGCACAGCCTACCGATACTTCGCACATCAAGGCACAGGACATATCGCAGCCATCACCTCCATCGCAGGAACGAAAGGACTCGGTCCCGCACCCGCATATTCAGCAACCAAAGCCCTGCAAGCCACCTACCTTCAGGCATTAGAGCAACAGGCACACCAACGACACCTCAACATCCACATTACAGACATCCGCCCCGGATTCGTCGACACCGCCCTATTGAGCGGAGACTTCAAATACCCCATGCTTATGCGCCCCGAAACGGTGGCACGCGACATCGTCCGCAGCATCTACCGCAAGCGCCACGTCAGAGTCATCGATGCCCGCTACCGACTCATGACCACCCTCTGGCGCCTCATTCCCAACTGCATCTGGCGCAATTTCGTCAGTCTATGATATATACACCAAGCGACGCCATCGGCGCCGCTTGTGTTGTTAAGGGAACTATTCGTTATTGTCCAAGAACGAGATGTGCTTGAGGGGGCATTTCATTCTCTTATCTCAGCAACTCGACGAAGAGAAAGGAAGGCTTCCTTTAGTGGTTGGGAAACTGCGCTCGTTGGTTCGTCTAATACTAATTGCTGGTAATGATCTAAGAACGACGTTCTGTAGCGATGGAAGAAGTGGAGGAAATGGTTAATAAAACCGAGACAATCCAGCACAGCTATTTCTACTTCTATTTTGTTATAAAAGGACGTCGCAAGTTCTTTGACTTCCTCGTCAATTCTTTCTGTTGTTATGATAATATAATTATCGGGTCTCTGTGGTAGTTTTACAATTTTCTCTACGCATACATAAATGTCATCTGTCGATACCCTTTTCTTCTTCATTTCGTAACATGTAACTGTGGCGTCGTCACCTTGTAACATGATTTCAATATCACCAATGGCACCAGTTTGGCTGTCTGCTGCGTTGTGGGCAAATAGTGGCTTGTGGTTTTCTTTCGTCAGATGTTGTACAGCTTGATACGCAGCTACCACCATCAATACAGGCAATCGGCTTGACCCTCTGCATTTTAAATGCTGTTGGAGCAGTGTGGTAATCTCTTCACTTGATAATGCTGATTCCTGATCTGATGATATCCCTTCAATCAATTGAGCGACCCTGTTCTCTGTGGCTTGTTTAATGAGAATCAAGTCTGCGATGATTTGAGTCAGAATACTTATGGCTGTCGTTGGATGCATCTCGACATAATCCAAAATATCCATCATGTTGTTATAGACAAATGCCGGGCGGCATTTCTCAAAAGAACTCTTGGTAATTGCTGTCTCAAGAGTACGGAAAGCAGGTGTCAGAAAGGCTGTTGTATCATTGCATGGTAACTGATACCGATGAATGAACCGCTGAATAATGTTTTCATCAATCGTACGTCCAGCAAACGAGCGGTTGCCCAATTTTGGGTATGGTTGACGGGTATCAATGCTTTTGTTGTAAATCTTGGCTAGCATCGCTGACATTAAATATCGGATGGGAGCCTTGCTGCCTTCGCATTTACATATAGAGTCGATGAGTGCATTCATCTTACTGTTGGTCACAAACTGCTTATTTGGCTGTTTCGAAGCATGTTGATACGCTTTTTCTAATATCTTTTCCATATTAAAACAGAGTTTGTTGGATGCATTCCTGACTTAATGGATAGTTCATCCACAAGACCTCCTGACGGAGTTCATGTGTGGAATTAATCTGCTTCTCTGGCGCATAAACCTTAGTCCATCTCGGCGCAGGATACAATTTATCCATCAGTTCACAGTTATAATTGGAAATAGCAACTTTGCCTTTGACATTGTTTAGTACTTGAGCAAGCTCTATGTGCTGTTCATCTGTCATTTCAAATCCATACGCCTTATTGTCGCCACGAGTGGAATGAATATAAGGAGGGTCACAATAAAACAGAGTTTTCTCATCATCATAAAGCTTTATCAACTCGATGGCGGGTCGGTTTTCAATCTGAACACGAAGCAATCGATTGGCGATATCCTCCAATTGTGTGACTCCTCCCATCCAGCGGCTGATAACCCCCGACATACCTGAACGAGATGTGTTTTTGCAATTTGCCCAACGTCCCAAAGAGGCTTTCTGTGCCAACCCTGTTCGCACCTGACGGGCACGGACATAAAAACGACGTGCTCGCTCCATGTCGGATAACGATGTGTCAATGTCACATGCAATGGCAAATTCTTCACGAGAGAAAGGTGTGAGAGCGATTTGTCTGATTAGTTCGTCAGAGTCATTACGTAACACTCTAAAAAAATTGACCACCTCGCCATCCAGGTCGTTATACGTCTCAACCGGCGATGGCTCTCTGTTGATGAGTACGGCTCCCGACCCTCCAAAAGGCTCACAATAGTGATGGCAGGATGGAAGATAGGGCAAGAGCCAATCCAAGTGAGAATATTTTCCGCCATACCAACCAAAAGCAATCATCCGCTTACGGGTACCTGATGAGATAATCGGTGAGGGTCTATGTTTTGCTACTTGCATTTTTTTCGTCCTGCTAGTTTTGTCTTCTGTTACGTATAATACGTTTTCAGTATGCAAAGATAAAACAATTTATTTAAACCACCAAATATTTTGCGGAAAAAATGCACGAGGAGTGGGGCGCGGTGCTTAGTTCCTGCTGGCGGGGCGCTTAGCTCTTAACGGCTTGGGGGGTAGTTCCTTTGGTGTGAGTGTGACAATTGTGACAAAGGACAATTGTTTTTTTGCGACAGAAACAGGGGGAATCGTTCTCTCCCTACCTACTACTATATTATCTTACTACTTCTATTTCTTTCTTACTTATATTGTAATTTTATAAATTTCTTATTATTGCGCTTGGGAATGGTGGAGAAAAATGCATTGTCCTTTGTCACAATTGTCACAGATTGAAAAATAATTTGTATATTTGCAGTCGGTATGGAGATAATCAGATTTGACATAGTGGGGCTGGCACACAATGACGTGCGTAACTACTGGAAGGAATATGCCGCAGGGGCTATTGGTAAGCAGCTGACGATGCAGCCTCAGTCGGAGAACGCGGAAGACCCTTATGCTGTTCGTGCACGTGAGGGTAGCCTGCACGTGGGCTATGTGGCTGTGACTGACCTTGATGTGGTGTATCAGGCATTAAAGGGAAGTGGTTTGAAGCGGCTACGAGGTGTGGTTGTGGAGAGTAATCCAGAGCCTCCTGTGCTGACCGTAGAGTGCGAGGTGGAAAACATCGATTGGGACTATGAGCCTTTCGATGATAGTGTGTATGCTGGTTGGAGGTATGACGGATTGTCGCTGGTGCCGAAGAAACTGGAAACGCTTGGCGATTTGACGATTGACCTTGAAGATGCCTTGATATCGAAGGGAGATACTGAATCCATTCGTCACATGACTAAGAACTTGCTGAATGTGCATCTTTACGATATAAGCCGCGAGATGACACGCGACCGTTATCGCATTGAGCGTCTACTTGCTCAGCATAGCGATCGTGAGTTGAAGGAAGCTGCCAACCAGATGCGCCGGCAGAAGGGTATGTTGATGCGCCACGTACATCGTGACAAGGTTGCCCGCTATCTGTTTCTGAAGGTTCCGAGAGAATTCAAACAAAAGGGGATTGAACAGAGCCATTATACCTTCGACAACCGCCTTGATGAGTTGGAGCAGCAGCTTCGTGCGTTCCCGTATCATTTGTACGACAAGTTCCTGAACGACCCTGTAGACTTCCTGCGCGAGGTGTACTACAAGCATGTACCGCGCCAATATCTGCTGAAGTTGCTGTCGGGCATCGTTCTGATGCTTCTGAAAGGCCGTGTCGAGATCAAGCAATGGGGGCGCGAGGGTGACACGGAGCCGATTAAGCGCATCCAAAGTCTCTGCAAACCCATAAATACGACTGACCGTGAGAAGGTAATCAAACAGGCTCTTTGTGACCTCTTGCAAATGAAAGATGCAGAAGGACACCTTATCATACGTCAGAAGAACCAGTGGGCAGGCATCATGAGTGTGCTGGTACATGAATATCATGTGATTGACGAACCCGACATGCGTGCCTTCTGCCGCAAGATGGACGAATGGGGCTTCGGCAAGGGCAGCGGATATGACTCATCTTGTGATTACGAAAATGTTGCCGGAGCCTCCGACTATGCTCAGTTTCCTTTCAAAGATTGGTCAAATAAGAAGGGTACCGCCTGTCGGCGCCAAGTCCTTGCCGCAACCGAACTGCGTGGGTTGCTGAAGGCAAAAATAGGGTATTTTTAATCAAAATGTTGCGCGTACTCAGCATTTTTTTTAAATAATGTTGTTTGTGTGCAACATTTTTACTATCTTTGCCCCGTAAAACAGCATAAAATGAATGCTTATGGACACATTATTCAGAAAAAGCGACAGGCTACTGGCCAATACACGGACAGAGATTATCCGTGAAAAGATGGACGAGATTCACTGGAACGCCAAACTTATCAGCATTATGGGTGCTAAAGGTGTGGGCAAATCAACCCTCATCCGTCAGTATCTGAAACAGCACTATGCGTTGGGTGACCATCATGTGCTCTATTGCTCGGCAGATACTGTTGATTTCTCTATGCGCACGCTGGTGGGCTTGGCCGAAGAGTTTGTGATGCACGGAGGCGAACTCCTAGTGGTTGATGAGATTCATAAATACCATTCAGGCACGTCGGATTGGAGTCGTGAAATCAAGGAAATCTACGAACTGTTCCCTAACCTCAAAATGATTGTGAGCGGCTCTTCGTTGCTTCAGTTGAAGGAAGGTGATGCCGACCTCTCTCGTCGCGCTATTAAATATACGATGCTTGGGCTGTCGTTCCGCGAGGCCCTTCGCTTCTATCATGGTTTGTCGTTCCCCCGATGGTCGTTGGAAGATATCCTGACCCATCCTTACGACCTATGGCAGGAGGTTTCATCGAAATGTAAGCCCGTCGCTTTGTTCAAAGAATATTTAGAGAAAGGCTATTATCCTTTCCTGCTTGAAGGCGAAGGTGAGTATTACACCAAGATAGAGCAGGTGGTAAACTATATCATCGAAACCGAATTGCCCCGTATCTGCAAGGTCGATGTTGCCAACGTCAGGAAGTTACAGGCACTTATCGCCCTGATATGCAGTGAGGTGCCCTTCGAACTGAATGCCAACAGAATAGCCGCCGCTCTTGAAATTGGCCGCGATACGGTTGTGGAATACCTTAAATATCTGGGCGATGCGAAAGTTCTGAACCTTCTGTATTCCGACAAGAAAAAGATAGGTAAGCTGACCAAGCCCGACAAAGTATATTTGGAGAATCCTAACATCCTCTATGCGCTGGCTCCCACGAAGGTGGACATCGGCACCCTGCGCGAGACCTTTGCCATAGGCAGTCTTTCTGAGTCGCATACCGTAGAATACGGCAAGTCACAAGGCGATTTCAAGGTCGATGGAAAATACACCTTCGAGATTGGCGGTCGCAGCAAGGACTTCTCGCAGATAGCAGGCATAAAGGACTCCTATGTGTTTGCCGACGACTGGGATATGCCCGATGGCGCCAAACTCCCTCTCTGGATGCTAGGTTTTTTGTATTAGTACAGACCATCAGCGTCAAATCCGTGCCGCCACTGAATGCCCACATCCCGATTTCTGTTATCGAGTAAGGTATAATTTGATATCTTACAAGTCGTAATTCTTTTTGAAATAAACTAAAAAATTTTACGCAAAAAGAACAGTCCCTTGTTGTAACCTTCCAATTTAAACATTCCAATGTCGTTCGAACGTTCCGACAGACGTTCCAACGGCATTTTTTTTGCTTTGTACCGTCATACATTATTCTTAACTTTGCATCGTCATTCGGCCGATGACAGAAAACGAATTTTTAAACAAGCAAAAAGTATAAGTTATGACAGTATCACAATTTGATTTTTCCGAGTCTATCAAGACTCCGGCTCAGATGCAGCCCTGCACGCCTGAGCTTCTCAATGCTGCGCTCGATAGCCAGCAAGTGATTAACACATGCCACGAAATTGCACAGCGTCTCGCGGAAGTAAAGAAAGGTACACTCGCGCGTGAGGCATTCGAAGCAATGAAGTCGCAACTCAAAGCCGACAACCTGCCTGTGGTGTGCTTCCACGCATCGTTCTCTGATGGCTACCGCCACAATCAGTCGGCTGTACCCAGCGGCCTCTCCATCTACGATGTCGACCATCTGACGTACGACCCTCGCGCCTATTACATGAATAAGGTGGCAGGTCGTGAAACCGAACTGGGCATCTTGTTCGCTCATGTATCGCCCAGTGGCGAAGGCATCCGACTGGTGTTCGAAATGCCGAAGGGTATGTCGCTGGCTGAGGCTCAGAGGTGGATGGCAAAGCAATTGGACGACGACACCTATGACGGTAGCGTGAAAGATATGGCCCGCTGCTCGTTTATGGTTCCACGCGACTATGTGCTCTACTACGACGAAGAGGAGCTGTTCAAGGAACGTGAGGTGGATGTGCCCGAAAACCCTGTGACAATTGTGACAAAGGACAACGCATTTTCCGCTCCCTTACTTCCTCCTTCAACCACCTATGAAGACAACTTCGAAGGCATCCGCTATCCTCAAATCGTCAGCGTGATGGAGGAAATGTTGGGTGGAGTTCCTGCCCAGGGTGCACGCAACAACTTCATCTTTGCGATGGCCTGCCACATGCGCTATGTCTGCAACGACGATCCGCAGTGGATTGCCCAGGTGCTGCCTCGCTATGGTGAGGATGAGCAGAAGTTCCAGTCAACGGTTCGCTCTGCCTGCAACCGTCCTCAAACCAAGACAATGCCTGCATTGGTAACCCGCACTCTGAACACGGCTCGCAAGCTGCAACAGGCAACCGAGTCGGCAAAAGCTAATGGAATACTTGCCTCACAGCCCCCCAAGATGCCTCATAGGCTCACCCGATTCTTGCAGCTCATTACCAAGAATGTGCCCGAGCATCTGAAGCCAGCCGTAGCGATGGGAGTTTTCCCCTCGTTGGGAGCACATTGCACGGGAGTGAAGTTCCGCTACAACGACAATGCCCTTGTAGAGCCTACCTTTATGAACGTATTGGTAGCCGAGATGTCAAGCGGTAAATCATGTGTCAACGAACCCGTCAACGCCATCATGGCCGACATCAAGGAGCGCGATGCTAAAAGCAGGAAGCTCCTGAAGGAATATAAGGAGCAATACGACACCTGCCCTTCCACCGAGCAAAAACCAGAACGCCCCCAAGGACTGGCCATTCAATGGGTGAAATCCGACATGACCCCTGCTGCGTTCGTACAACGTATGGCTGATGCCGGAGGCAAATTCCTCTATTCACGAATGGACGAGATCGGGTTGCTCAATCAACTCAAGACCAACGGCAAAGGCAACAATGTCACAGAAATCATCCGTGTAGCCTACGATTGCGGTGAATATGGTCAGGAACGTGTAGGAATCCAGTCAGTGTGCGAGGACATAGAGGTGCGCTGGAACTGGAACGCATCGACCACTCCAGGCAAATGCCGTAGTTTCTTCTGCGATTCAATGCTCGACGGCACTCTCTCTCGTATCACCTTCTCCACCATCTGGACAGACGACGACCGTATGCCCGTCTATGGCAATTACGACGGAAAATATAAGCAACAGGTGCAATCATTCGTAAAGCTGTTAAGCGATGCCAAGGGACTCATCGTATGCAAGAAAGCAAACGCATTGGCCGCAGCGATAATAGAGGAAAGCCGGCAGTACTCAACCCTCGCCGACGATGATGCCTATCACGAACTATTCAAACGAGCTTGCCACTCGGCATTCAAGCGAGGCATGGTGCTCTACATCCTCAACGGACGGAAATGGACACGCGAGATAGAGGAATTCGTACGCTGGTCTTATCACTATGACATGTGGTGCAAGATGTGGATTTTCGGCGAGAAGATGCGCTCAGTAATGGAACGCGACAAAGCCGCATTGGTGCCTGGACGCCGTAACTTGATGGAACTCCTGCAGGAGAGCTTCAGCCTCGACGACCTCAACACCATACGTCGTGCACAAGGAATGAAAGGCGACGGCTCGGCACTACTTCGCAAATGGGTCTCGCGTGGCTACTGCACCTTCAACCCCAACACGCAGCTATACACCAAAAGTAAGCAATACCTTGACAAGCATCCCCAAGTTTCAGCATAATTCAAGAGTAGTTCGTTATGAGCAGATTTCGCAAGATTTCTGCTCATGTTTTATTTACACGTATATTCTATCTTTTTTTGCGGAAATAATGCATTTTTATTGCAAAACATTTGGTTATATCAGAAAAAATTCGTACCTTTGTATCGTAAAAGAAAACGGGAAACGGCTACCCGTCATTGTTAGTCGTAAATCTAATACCATAAAAAACACACACTATGGCAAACGAAAGAATCGCGCTGGGTATCAACCTGCGCAAGAACAAGAACAGTACAAGTACTGCTTTTGGTAAGTACTATCCCGAAGTGGATGTACAGAAAACTCTCTCACTCCGCGGCTTCGCCGAACACATGGTGATGCACGGAAGTATCTACGGACGCTCAATCGTGGAAGGTGTACTCCTCCAGATCTGCGACTGTCTGCCCGAACTCGTGGCACAAGGCGTGCCCGTACAGCTCGGCTCCCTCGGTACCTTCTACCCCACGGCAGAGGTGAAGGAGAAGGCCGCTGTGCTCAACATCCCGGCTATGGACGGACTGAACCCGAACGACATCGTGAAGGCAATCCACATCCGTTTCCTGCCCGACTCCACGAAGCTCGACAACCTGTGCGGCCCGCAGTTCAAGAACCGTTGCACGCTGGAACTCCGCAACATCATCGACACGCAGGAGGTCATCGTCAATGGCAAGACCAAGAAGATGCAGACACTCAAGCCTATCGCAACTGCGGTAGCTGAATGGAAGGAAGCAAACGGTAGCAGCCAGAACGAGAACAGTGGTACAAGCGGTTCAGGCAGCACTCCTACCTTGACCATCACGAAGACGGGGTCAGGTACGTCAAGCGTACGTGTTGACGGTGATGTAGTCAACAGCGGTGCAACTGTTCAGTCAGGCAAGACTATCAACATCCACGTTGAACCTGCAACTGGTCAAGTACCGACTGCAACGCTCAACGGACAGAGTGTAACGCTGACGGATGAAGACGGTGCATACGACGGTACTGCAACCATGCCGGCTGCTAACGCTACGCTGGTCATCGACAGCGGAACTGCCGGTGGCGGTGTGGATCAGAACTAACAGAGGGAAAGGAATAGAAGGGAATGGAAAAGGAGTTAAAGGGAATTGAAGGGACGATAGCATAGGGTGTTTGCAGACATTCGTCCTTTTAACTTCCAAGCGGTCAAGGACCGCGATAACTTCCCTTTAACTTCCCTTCAAAGCCAATCTCTACAGCTCCTGTCCCCCCTCAAGGGGGAAGATGGAGGGGAACTAAAGTCTAAGGTCTAAAGTCTGAAAACTACGGGCGAAATCATGGGTTTCGCTCGTTTTTTGTATGATGTTGTTTATTTTTGGGTCGTTTTGTTTCGTCGTATCCAAATTAGTTCGTATATTTGCAAACTAATCGGTTTACGGTTTACAATAACCTTTAACCAATAACCATTTACTTGAACCCTACGTAAATATGTATTATAGATTCATTTGTATCTGTTTAGCTGTGCTGCTATCTGCATCGTCATCTGCTCAGGAGAATCTGCAGAAGCAGGCGAGCAACAAGGAGGTGGAGAAGTCGTTTCGGACGGTGAAGGAGCTTCCGATAACGAGTGTGAAGAATCAGTATCGCAGTGGCACGTGCTGGGATTTCGCCACATTAGGGTATTTCGAGAGTGAGATTCTGCGGAAGACGGGCAGGACTTACGACCTTTGCGAGATGTTTGTGGTGAACAAGGACTATATGGACTGTGCCACGCATTATGTGCGCATGCATGGGCATAGCGAAATATCTGAAGGCGGTTAATGTGACGATGTGTTGGAAGTGATTCGTCAACACGGTATCTGCCCAGAAGATGCCATGCCGGCTCCTGGTTCGCTGACGGGTGACTCGCTTGCTAACTTCAAGGTGTTCTTCCCTGAACTGGAGCGAAGGGTGAGCGGTATCGTCAGGAAAGAGGCCAAAGAACCCCTACCCCATTGGAAAGACAGTGTGCAGGCAGTCATAGAGAAATATGTAGGGCGCTGTCCCGAGTCGTTTGTGTATGAAGGCAGAACGTACACGCCGAAGTCGTTTGCCGAAAGCCTGGGGCTTGACTTCGATGACTATGTGAGCCTGACAAGCTACACACATCACCCATTCAATAACTGGTTCATCATCGAGTCACCATACAAATGGCGACTGAAACCTAGCTATAACATCCCCATTGAACAGTTGATGGACGTACTCGACAAAGCACTTGATGCTGGCTATACTGTGGCTTGGGGCGGTGATGTGACCGGTGACTTCACACGTACTGGACTTGCCATGCTGCCCGAGGGCGTGACTCCCACACAGGAAATGCGACAGGAACAATGGGACGATTGGCGTTTTACCTACGACCATGTGATGCTCATCTACGGAAAAGCTGTTGACGAGCAGGGCGCGCCCTACTATATGGTGAAGAACTCGTGGGGCAAGAGCGGGCTGTACAAGGGCATCTGGTATATGTCGCGCGACTATATTGCGCTGAATACCACCTACCTGTTCCTGAACCGGCAGGCATTACCCAAGAACCTTCGCAAAACCATTAGCAATCTCAAGTTTCACTAATGAAAATATTGATAACAATCTTATCGACAATTATGATATTTACATCTTGTAAAGGAAAGGCTGACGAACCAAGGGTGAGACCTGCCACTCAGGCGAACAGATTCTACACGGGTGATGCCCATGAACTGAGTGAGGAGGTTGACAGTCTGCTGGCGCTCCATGCGAACGACAGCCAATACAAAGGGCTGGCGGCGCTCATCGTGCCTCATGCGGGGTACTATTATTCGGGCAATGTAGCAGCTGCAGCCTATCGGGCTATACCCGACGGGGCTACGTATGAGCGGATATTCCTGATAGGGCCGAGTCATCATGAATGGCTTGACGGGGCTTCGGTGAATACGGAGTTCGACTATTATGCCACGCCATTGGGGAATGTGAAGGTGGACATTGAGACGGCACAGAAACTGATAGATACGGACAGCGTGTTCAGCTATCAGCCCAAGGCGCACGACAGGGAGCATTGTCTGGAGGTGCAACTGCCGTTCCTTCAAAGGCGGCTGAGCAACGTTCCTCCTATTGTGCCTATCATCATTTCAACGAATGACTTCCGCAAACTGAAACGGATGGCCGAAGTGTTGAAGCCGTATTTCACAAGTGAAAACCTGTTCATCATCAGCAGCGACTTTTCACACTATCCGAAATACGAGGATGCCTGCAAGGTGGATGCCAAAACTGGCAAGGCGGTGGAGAGCGGCAACGTGGCGGAGTTTCTTGCCGTGCTTGAAGAGAACGACAAAAGCGGAATCCGCAATCTCGCCACCAGTGCATGCGGAGAATTGGCCATTGCTACGCTGATGCTGATGATGGACAAGAGCTATGAAGTGAAGCACCTGATGTATCAGAACTCAGGGGACATCGACCATCATGACGACAGCAGGGTTGTGGGGTATCATGCGTTTGCGATTCTGAGAGACCGCCTCCTACCCCCTTCGGACGGAAAGGAAGAAGCTGACGGATTCGCGCTGACAGACGACGAGAAGCGGATGTTAAAGCAGATTGCGCTCCAAAGCATCAAGGATTCCCTCGACGGCAAGCCAATCTCTCACCTTTTACCTCATACCTCTCACCTCGATTCCAACTGCGGCGCATTCGTCTCATTGCATAAGCAAGGGCATCTGCGTGGCTGCATTGGACACTTTGGTGAGGACTTCCCCCTCCATGAAATCGTGGCCGAGATGGCTCGTGCTGCAGCATTTGAAGATCCTCGATTCATGCCTGTGAGCAAAGAAGAATTGGAGGACATCGACATCGAGATATCCGTGCTTACTCCGATGCGACGCATCCAGAGCTTGGACGAGTTCGAACTGCACCGTCATGGAATATACATTCGTAAAGGGCGACGCAGTGGGACCTATCTGCCGCAGGTAGCCGACGAGGTAAACTGGACCAAGGAAGAATTTGTAAGCCATTGTGCGCACGACAAGGCCGGTATAGGCTGGGACGGCTGGAAAGATGCGGAGCTATATGTCTATGAGGCAATCGTGTTTTGAAGTAAGAATTAAGAGGTAAGAGTTTTGGAGTGTAGGTATTATCAGCGGCTGGATGATGGACGGGTAGAGTGCCAGCTCTGCCCACATCATTGCAAGATTGCGAACGGCAAAACAGGCATCTGCCGAAGCCGTCGCAACAAAGACGGTGTGCTTGTCAGCGAGGTATATGGCAAACCCTGTTCGCTGGCCATCGACCCCATCGAAAAGAAACCGCTCTATCACTTCCATCCCGGCACCAAGTGTCTCTCCATAGCCTGCACAGGGTGTAATTTCCGATGCCTGAACTGCCAGAATTATGACATTTCACAAGTGTCGCCAGCCGATGTGGACTACTACGAGCTATCGCCGGCAGAGGTAGTTGCCCTATGTTTGAAGCACCGCTGCCCAGGCATTGCCTACACCTACACGGAACCCCTGACCTATCTGGAATATATCACGGAAACGGCTCGGCAAGCGCATGAAAGCGGACTATGGAACATCCTCGTCACAGCAGGCTATGTTTGTCAAGAACCCCTGGCCGACCTCCTACCCCACCTCGATGCTGCCAACATCGACCTGAAATCATTCAGCGACGATATCTACCAACGTGTTAGCGGCGGACATCTCCAACCCGTTCTCGACACCATTCTTACCATGCGCAATGCAGGTGTATGGATAGAACTGACGAATCTCATCATCCCAGGGGTGAACGACGATATGCAGATGATTCGCCAAATGTGCCGATGGATGGCAGATAACGACCTTACCGACAGCCCCCTGCATTTCAGCCGTTTCTTCCCACGCTTCAAGATGCAGCACACACCACCGACACCCCTCCATACGCTGAAAGAGGCCAAACAAATCGCCCTTGAAGAAGGCATCACCCATGTGTATTTAGGAAACGTATAAATAAAAAAGGAGCCGATTGGCTCCTTTCTTTTTGGGGGGAAGGTTGGATTATCCTTCCACTGCTGCCTGTGCGGCGGCGAGACGTGCGATTGGCACACGGAATGGTGAACATGAAGCGTAGTTCATGCCAACCTTAGCGCAGAACTTCACAGATGTTGGTTCGCCTCCGTGTTCACCGCAGATACCAGTACGCATACCAGGACGAACTGCGCGACCCTTCTCTACGGCCATCTGAATGAGCTGGCCTACACCATTTTGGTCGAGTACCTGGAATGGGTCAACTTTCAAAATCTTCTTCTCCAAGTAAACTGGGAGGAAGCTTGCGATGTCGTCACGAGAGTAACCGAAGGTCATCTGAGTGAGGTCGTTCGTACCGAATGAGAAGTACTCAGCTTCCTTGGCAATCTTATCGGCTGTGAGGGCAGCACGTGGAATCTCAATCATTGTACCGATTTCGAATGGAATCTCAACGCCTTCTTCTGCGAATACTTCCTTGGCAACCTTCTGGATGATTTCCTTCTGCTGCTTCAACTCATAGAGGATACCGATGAGTGGAACCATGATTTCAGGGTGTGGGTCGAAGCCTTCCTTCTTCAGCTGACAAGCAGCACCAAGGATGGCACGAGTCTGCATGGCTGTGATTTCAGGGAATGTGATACCGAGACGGCAACCGCGGTGTCCGAGCATTGGGTTGTTCTCTGCAAGAGAAGCTACACGCTGCTGGATGACCTTAATGTCCACACCCATTGCCTCGGCCATTTCCTGCTGGCCCTTCATGTCGTGTGGTACGAACTCGTGAAGTGGTGGGTCAAGCAGACGGATGTTCACGTGGAGACCATCCATTGCCTTGAGGATTCCGTAGAAGTCTGCCTTCTGATATGGGAGAAGCTTAGCGAGTGCCTTCTCACGACCTTCAACAGTGTCGGAGAGAATCATCTCGCGCATAGCAACAATCTTCTGATCGTCGAAGAACATGTGCTCTGTACGTGTAAGACCGATACCCTTTGCACCGAATGCACGAGCTACCTGAGCATCGTGTGGAGTGTCGGCATTGGTACGGATTTCCATCTTTGTGTACTTGTCGCAGAGGTCCATCAGTTCCTTGAAGTCGCCTGAAAGTTCTGCTGCCTTCGTTGGAACTTCGCCTGCATAAACCTGACCGGTTGTACCGTTCAGAGAAATGTAGTCACCTTCTTTATATACAATGCCTTCGATTTCAACAGTCTTAGCCTTGTAGTCTACATTGATGGCGCCTGCACCTGATACGCAGCACTTACCCATACCACGGGCAACTACAGCTGCGTGAGAAGTCATACCGCCACGAGCGGTGAGGATTCCCTCGGCTGATGCCATACCCGCAAGGTCTTCAGGACTGGTCTCAATACGAACCATAATAACCTTGTGACCGTTAGCATGCCATTCCTGAGCATCATCTGCGTGGAAGACAATCTGACCGCAAGCAGCACCTGGAGATGCTGGAAGACCCTGAGTGATAACCTTTGCTTTTTTCAAAGCCTCCTTGTCGAATACTGGGTGAAGCAGCTCGTCGAGCTTCTGAGGCTCGCAACGGAGCAACGCAGTCTTCTCATCGATCAATCCTTCGTGGAGAAGGTCCATAGCAATCTTCACCATTGCAGTACCTGTACGCTTACCGTTACGTGTCTGGAGGAACCATAGTTTGCCTTCCTGAACGGTGAACTCCATATCCTGCATGTCGTGATAGTGGTTTTCGAGCTTAGTCTGAAGCGCATCGAGTTCCTTATAGAGAGCTGGCATAGCCTCTTCCATAGATGGGAACTTAGCTACGCGGTCTGATTCAGAGATACCTGCACGCTCAGCCCAACGCTGTGAACCAATCTTCGTAATCTGCTGAGGTGTGCGGATACCAGCCACAACGTCCTCACCCTGAGCATTGATAAGATACTCACCATTGAAGAGGTTTTCACCGTTACCAGCATCACGTGAGAAGCATACACCTGTAGCACTAGTGTCTCCCATATTACCGAATACCATCGCCATGACAGATACGGCTGTACCCCACTCGTCTGGAATACCTTCCATCTTGCGGTAGAGGATAGCACGCTCATTCATCCAGCTGCGGAATACAGCGCAGATAGCACCCCAAAGCTGCTCCATAGGATCGCTTGGAAAATCGCTACCGGTCTGCTCCTTGATGGCAGCCTTGAACAACTCAACGAGTTTCTTCAGCGACTCTACAGAGAGGTCCTTGTCGAGTTCTACGCCCTGCTCTTCTTTTACCTTCTCGATGATTGCCTCGAATGGGTCGATATCTTCTTTGTTGACAGGCTTCATACCAAGAACGACGTCACCGTACATCTGTACGAAACGACGGTAAGAGTCATAAACGAAATGTGGATTCTTGGTCTTAGCAACCATTCCCTCAGCTACTGTGTCGTTCAAACCGAGGTTGAGGATGGTGTCCATCATACCTGGCATAGAGGCGCGAGCACCCGAACGTACAGAAACGAGCAGAGGATTAGTAGCATCGCCAAACTTACAATTCATCAAGTTTTCTATATGCTTAACGGCTGCTAACACATCGTCCTGAAGCAAAGCTACGATTTTGTCCTGACCTACTTCGTAATACTCATTACAGGTGTCTGTTGTAATTGTGAAGCCAGGAGGAACAGGAACTCCGATGAGGTTCATCTCTGCAAGGTTTGCACCTTTACCGCCAAGCAATTCTCTCATGTTGGCATTACCTTCGGCTTGTCCATTACCGAAGGTATAAACTCTTTTTTGACTCATAATAAATTATTAAAAAAATATAACATGTTTAAATTAGTTCCTATAGAAAGCGTGCAAAGTTAGTGATTTCTCGCAGACCAAGCAAATTTTCTGCGATTTTTTTGCATAAAACCTGCAAAATAACTAACTTTGCAGTTCGAAATAGGAAAACAGAATGTCAATTTAGCAATGAAGTCCACATATTTTATATTTATAATAGGAACACTGATGTGCTTTGTTTTGAGTACTCTTCAGTCGAAAAGTCAGAACGAAGTGAAACTGATTTTCACTGGCGAAGTGAATGTCGGGAATAACTATGCCATACGTTACCAACAACCGATTGATGCTGAGAAACTCTTTGTTAACGTAACCAACGAACTGAAATCGGGCGTTGCAACATTCGGCACCTTGGGAACAGTATTGATTGACGTGGAAGGCACACCCAACAAAGCCAACATGATTGGTACCAGAAAACTCATCCGTATGTCATCGGACTATGCAACTTCATTGGCTCAGTCAGGTTTTTCAGCATTAAGTCTAGCAAATACTCACGTATCGGATTTCGGTGTGGAAGGTATTCAAACTACGATGAATGCCATGCAGACCAACAAGATTGAGTTTGCCGGTCTGAAATCGATGCAAGACTACGCCACTTTTGACCGCAACGGCTTGAGATTCGGTTTTATTGCTTTTGGTTCGTCTGTACACACGCTGTCGATGAGCGATTCCACTAACATCCGCCAATTGATAGCAGGTCTCGACGATCAATGCGACATCGTTGTCGTCGCTTTCAGTTTCAATGAGACAGTCAACAGCCTACAGAACGGCATGAACCCAGCAACCAACCGCAATGTGTTCCTCACCAACGCTGTATCGTTTGCACACACCTGTATCGATGCAGGAGCAGATGTGGTGTACGGAAACGGCCACAATCTGCCACAGCCTCTCGAACTTTATAAGGACAAACTTATTATTTACGGGCTTGGTAATTTTTGTACGCCATACGGTGTGAGCTACACAGGAGAGTTGGGTGCAGCCCCTGTAATCGAAGCCAACCTGTTTGCTGAAGGTACTTTCAAGGATGGTAAAATCGTCTCGTATCGTCAGCAGAATGTGCAAGGACCTCGTCATGACCCATCGAACGAAGGATTAAAAATCATCAAGAGTCTTACGACCCGACATTTTCCCCAGACTGCATTACAGATTGAGGACAACGGTGACATTATCTCCACTTCAGAGTCGGTCTATGCCCTTGCTCTCAGGATATTAGCAGAAGCACAACTACACAAAGGCAAACGCTACAAATATGGAACAAAAGGCCCGACCACTTTCGACTGCTCAGGATTCACAGGATATGTGTTCGAGAAGTTCGGCATCAAACTCAACCGTTCGGCTGCCGGACAATATGAGCAGGGCACGCCTGTTGACAAGAAAAACCTGCGACCTGGCGACTTGGTGTTCTTTACACGTTCGTCGGTTCATGGAGTGGGACATGTGGGTATCGTGTTAAGTGTCGATAAGAAGAAAAACAGCTATCGATTTATCCATGCATCTGTGTCGAAAGGCATTACTATTGATGACTTTGGTACGTCAGCCTATTACATCAAACGATATGTGGGTGCAAAGCGCGTTCTTCATGAATAATGTGTCTTTTTCCCTCCCCTATTTGTGTAGAATCTGGCCATTCTACACTTTTTTTATATAAAATAGGAGTTTACTTACATCATGTTAGAAATAATATGTGTAACTTTGCACATCGAAAACGGTTAAAATAGTTAAAGCAGACTAAACCATTTACTTAATTAGTACGTCAATAAAAAAAATATCATCAATCAAATCAAATGAAAATCAAAATCAGTTTGGTAGCAATGGCTGTGCTGTCATGCTTCCAAGGAACTAAGGCACAAAGTAACACATTAGTAGTAAACGAAATTATGGCTCGTAACATCGACATGATGCTCGACCCTTCTTACAACTATGGTGGTTGGATAGAACTCTACAACCCCACTAGTTCAGCAATTAGTCTGAACGGGATGTATATCAGTCACGACAAAGACAATCTGAAGCAAGTACAGATTCCTACCGGGAACGGCTCGGTGCCAGCAAACGGTTTCAAGACCCTGTGGTTCGACCATTATGAAGCAGGCAACCAAGGTTGGGGCAGTTCAGGCAGTACGCTCGGACAGAATCAGATTAATTTCAAAATTAAACCTCAAGGCGACACGTTATATATTTCTGATAAAAACGGACAACTAATCATCACACAAATTTGTCCCAAAGCGATTGCACGTGCCAGTTTTGCGCGTAAAACCGATGGCGGCGACGAATGGGGATGGACTTATACTCCTACACAAGGTAACTCGAATGCCGGCAGCATCTTTGCTGAAGAGCAGTTAGAGGCCCCACATGTTGACCGTGCAGGAACTGTTTATCACAAAAGTTTTGTTGTACATGTTGACATTCCAGAGGGAGCAACACTCCGTTACACCACAGACGGTTCTGTTCCAACCCTTGAAAATGGTTCTACAAGCGAGGATGGTGAATTCAAGATTTCAGAAGCCAACTATGCCTATCGTTTCCGTCTGTACAAGGACGGCTATCTGCCAAGTGACGTAGTGACACGTACATATATTTACAACCTCCAGGACTATTACCTCCCTGTAGTATCTGTCGTTACCGATAGCAAGAATCTCTATGACAATAAAATGGGCGTCTTTATAGATGGAACAAACGGTATCGGCGGTAATGGTGGTAACAACAACCAGAACAGTAATAAAAACCGTCCTTGGGAACGTCCTGTCAACTTTGAATACTTAGTTCCCGACACGACTGATGAATACTGTATGGCACTTAATCAGGAAGTGGACCTCGAAGTAAGCGGCGGTTGGAGCCGTCACTTTCCTCCCTCACCTTCATTTAAGCTGAAGGCTGGAAAGCTCTATGGCGAACAGAACTTCTTTGACTACCCCATCTTCTCACAGAAGCCATATACAAAGAATAAGGCTATCATCGTCCGCAACGGTGGTAACGACTGCGATTGCCGCATCGTTGATGCAGCCATCCACGAAATGCTGCATAGCAGCGGTTTCTACATTGACTGTCAGGCATACCAGCCTACTCATGTATTCATCAATGGCGAATATAAGTTCATGTTCAACCTCCGTGAGACAAACAACAAGAACTACGCATACGCCAACTATGGTATCGACACCGACGAAGTTGACCAGTTTGAATATCCAGGTGGCGGCTATGTACAGAAGGAAGGCGATGATGTGGCATTCGTGGAATGGACCACACTCTGTAACGACCTCTCATCCAAACCCGATGACGAAGATATCTGGCAGCAGATTTGCGACCGTTGCGACATCGATGAGATATGCAACTACTTTGCAGCAGAGCTTTATATCGGTTCACAGGACTGGATTACCAACAACAACAACATCAAGGGATTCCGTGACCGCAACGACGGCAAGTTCCATATCATCCTGATGGACGTAGATGAAGGATTCAAACGTACAGACCTCTTCAACAACTTCAACGCTAACAAAGCTAACCAAGGCGGCCAAGGCGGCAACGACCCAGGGGGTGGTGGCGGCTGGGGTGGCGGCGGCTGGGGTGGCGGCGGCTGGGGAGGCGGCGGCAGCTGGTTCGACAACAAGTCGATGAAAGACCTGCTCTCCAACCTGCTCACCAAGCCTTCATTCCGACGCCAGTTCATCGATACCTATTGTATCGTTGCAGGAAGCATCTTCGACTCTGATCGCGCTACCAAAATCATGAATCGCATGGCTAAATACACAAGGGCTGCATTAGACCTCGACGGCAAGAGTCCTTGGACGGCACAAGGTCAGTACAACGGTTCCAACCTCGACATTTCAGGTCGTGTCCTGCTCAACGACATCACCGACAAGTCGAAACGTGCAGAGCGCATCCGTGTCATGCAGAACTTCTTCTCGCTCGGCAACCCCTACGACGTAACCATCCAATCTAACCTCGATAAAGCAGAGATTATGCTCAACGACGTAAACATTCCAACAGGCAAACTCGAAGGAGCAGTCTTTGCACCTGCCGTACTGACAGCAGTTGCACCTGCCGGTTACAGATTCAAGGGATGGTTGGTTGATGGAGGAACAAACAAAAAGACCTCTCAGATTCTCAAGAACGACGATACATGGCAATACTACGATCAAGGTTCGCTCGACGGCAAGAACTGGCAATCACCTAGCTATAGTACAGCAGGATGGGGAACGGGTGCTGCACCACTCGGCTATAACAACCAGAACAGCGTCACCACACAACTCGACTGGGGTACTGACTCCCAGAACAAGCGATCAACCTATTATTTCCGTCGCCAGTTCAACCTCAGCGACGAACCCAACGAACGCCAGCAGTATGAGTTCTCTTATTCAGTTGACGACGGCTGCATCATCTACGTGAACGGTACTGAAGTTCATCGTGCCAACATGCCGGAAGGTAATGTGACCTACGACCAGTTTGCAACCAATACAGATGGTCAGCAAATCTCAGGAACCATCACCATCGATGCATCCCTACTCCATAAGGGCGACAATGTGATTGCAGTCGAAGTACACAACAACAATGCCCCATCGTCCGACATCTACTGGGCAGGAGCACTCGTATGCAGCGAGTCAGCCGAAGGTGGTCTCGTAAATGACAATAATCCACAACTCGACCTGGCAGATTTCATCTCCGACAACTCCACACATTGTAATATCACGGCACAGTTTGAGCCAATTGCCGACGAAGAAATCATAGCACAACGCACAGAAGAGGCATACGCACCAATCCGTGTCAACGAAATCAGTGCAGGAAACGACATCTATATCAACGAGCACTTTAAGAAGAACGACTGGTTCGAACTTTACAATGCAACCGATATGTCTATCGATGTAGCCGGACTCTATGTCAGCGACAACCCAGACAAGCCACAGAAGTACCAGATTCCTTCTGGACGTCCCGACCTCAAGACTGTTATCAAGCCAGGTGGCAAACTCATCATCTGGGCCGACAAACTTGAGTCATTGGACCTCGTTTATACCTATACTCCACTCAACGTAGTGCGCGAAGATTTCTACTTCTCGAACATTCATTCGGGCTTCAAACTCAGCAACGATGAAGGAAAACATCAGGAAGTTATCATTACATCGTCTGAGGAATTCATCGCTAACAACCCAGCCTTCTGCGAGGCTCATCCATCATTCCGCTATTTTGCCGACCACCTCGTATATCAGGCACATAATCATGACCAGACCGTAGGACGCTATCCCGATGGAGGTAACGACATCTATGTCATGAACCGTCCGACTATCGGTACGACCAACTATCTCCACACCTGCGATGTGCTGATTGGTGTTGATGATGGTGTTATCATTGACGATCCAACTGCCATCGATGCAGTACTTGCTGACAACTCACAGTTCAGTGTCAGATTCTCTGGTAACGACCTCGTAATCGAAGGTACTTCATCTACGGCTCAGCTCAACATCTACACGTCGCTCGGACAGTTGCAAAAGAGCCAGAAGGTCACTATTGCAGATGGCCAGACTACCGTCAACATAGCCAACCTCCCAGCTGGCATATATGTAGCTAATATCAAGGGAACGAATGGCCAGGCTGCCAGCTGCAAGTTCATGATCAAGTAAATTAATAATGATTCTAATATCAATCAGAGTACCCAAATGTTGGGTACTCTGATTTTATTTTTGTAACTGAAGACACTTTTTTATCGACATTTTTTCCGTTTAACGTTGTTTTTACATTCATTTTTGCTTTTTTTTGAAGAATTCTTAATTCTTCACGACATTATTTGAATATTTTCACTAATTTTGCAGGTGAATAGATACTTGATGGCAACGATTATGAATTGTAAACGATTATTGCAAATTGGAACGACAGCTGTATTGGTTTCAACGTTGATCATATCATGTAGAAATGGAGAGCGAAGGAAGTCGGTAATACAAAAGCAACAAGAAGCTGCTACGATAGCATATAGTCATGCAGATAGTATGGTATTCGCTACAGGCTTTTCGGGCGACTACAACCGTATGTTGGAATTGGCAGACAGTTTGGAAAAATGCGGTGTATTTAGTGAGTTGAATGCGAACCGATGGCGTGGCGTAGCCTACAATTACTTAGGACAGGCTCGCACATCGGAATTTTATTACCAGAAGGCCGTAAACGCAAAGATTGTCAGCAAGGAGGATAGCTTGAGCTACATCAAGTCGGCACGCCGTCTGTCGGAGTTGCTGGTACGCCGTAATGAATTTGGCGAAGCGATAAAATTGGCTACCAAGACGCTGGATATTGTTAACAATATGAACGACGACCACAAGAAAGACAAAGCAATCTTGCTGACCACCATCGCTACATGTGAGTTACACACGAACGACGTCATGGTTGCCAAGGACAACTTCGAAAAAATATACAATATTTACCAACAGATTGCCAAGGAAGACACAACCGGACGCGCACTATTTGATGCCGTCAACGCAACTAGCGACATCGTGAGAATATTCCTATCATCGGGTTTTATTGAAGATGCCAAACCTTGGATTGAGCGTTTCGAACAGTTCATAGTCAATATCTCTGAATACCAAAATGCTGACCAGAAATTCATTGATCAGCAAAGGGCAGATCTCTTACTCTATAAAGCAACACTTTATACAGATCAGGATCAGCCCAAAGATGCGGCACAAGCCTATCAGGAATTTATGAAGACTAATTTCGGTAAGACTGCCCGGGGAAAGATTGCAGCCAACGAATACCTAATGCGTACTGACCAATTTGTAGCTGCAGCCAATAATTATGCAAAACTCGATGAGGTATTAGGCGAACAGGGCGTGATGTTTAATCTGGACAATATCCACGACTACATCATCCCAAAGATGAAAGCCAATCTTGAAGCAGGCCGCCGAGACAGCGTAGTTTCCCTTGCAAAAAACCTTTGTGTTGTACTTGACAGCGCTATCCATAGGAATCAAACTGATGAATCAGCCGAACTTGCCGTCATCTACGGTTCTGAACAAAAAGAAACCGAAATAGCCCAGCAGAAAGCAAAGATTGCCGAGAGCGAAGCTAACCTGTCGAAACAACGACTTATCACTTTAGGCGTCGTCATTACACTCTTGCTTGTGTTCTTCTCACTCTATGCCATCAAACGCCGCCAACATGAACAGCAGCTGCAACAGGCGAATACAAAACTTGAAGACGCAAACCTTCAGTTGGAAGAGAAGAACAAACATCTTGCTATTGCTCGTGAGAAAGCTGAAGAGGCATCAAAGATGAAGACCAACTTCATTATGCAGATATCACATGAGATTCGTACTCCACTCAATGCCGTTTGCGGTTTCTCACAGGTCATCACCATGCCTGGAATGGAATTCGGTGAAGAAGAATTGGCAGAAATCAATAACGGTATCGTTGAAAATACGGAGCGAATCACCGGATTGGTAAACAAAATGCTGGAACTTTCCGATGTAGCAAGCGACTCAGGTATCGAAAAGAACGACCAAGTGGAAGCCAAAGACATTGTAGATGAAGCCATCAAGAAATCGGGTATCGAACAGGCAACACACCTCCACTTCCAGTCCTATATTGACAACAGCCTTATGGGCCACACTTTTGCATCGAACCTGGAGCAAGCTACCCGTGCACTCTCGCTCCTTCTCGACAACGCCATGAAGTTCACCCATCCAGCCGAAGCGGCTGTGAAGGTTGCAGGGGGTATCGAAAAGATGGAGAATGCATCGCTGCAAGTGATGCCTAATGGTGAAAACAAAGTAGACTTTATCGTATGCGACACGGGTATCGGTGTTCCTGCAGAGGAAGCCGAACACATCTTTGAAGAGTTTGTACAACTCGATGATTATTACGATGGAACAGGCATCGGATTGACCATCGCTCGCAGTATTGCACGCCGACTGGGTGGTGACGTAGTACTCGACACAACATATTTACCAGGTGCGAAGTTTGTGATGACATTACCGATGGAATAAATATTGGTTAAATAGTAAGTGTTAATGATTTAAGATTAAACAATCATGGATATTCAGCCAAAGATACGAATCAAGGACATCGCCGAAATGGCAGGCGTGAGTGTGGGAACTGTAGACCGTGTGCTACACGGACGTCAAAACGTGTCGAAACTAGCACTTGAAAAAGTAGAGAAGGTATTAGAGGAAATCAACTATATCCCCAACCACTATGCCAGTGCATTGGCTAGCAACAAGGTATATAACTTTGCTGCCATCCTGCCTATGCACGAAGAGGACAGCTATTGGGCACGTGTGGAATTGGGATTGCGTGAGAGTGCATCACGCTATAACGACTTCAAGATGTCGATGAAGATTTTCAGCTACGACCCCTTCAATGATGACTCGTTCGAGGTGCAATGTCGCCAACTCTTGGCATATAACCCTTGCGCTGTGGTTATCGGACCTATATTCAACCACAAGGCCATGATTAAGTTCACCCAGAAGCTCGAAAAGAAAGATATCCCCTACTCACTCCTCGACTCCTATTGGCCCGACCTCAATCCTGTTACTTTCTACGGACAAGATGCACGCCGTAGTGGCGAATTCTCTGCACGTATCATCCTCATGGCAGCAGGTGGAGCAAAGAAGATAGCCCTGTTTAAGATGCTGGGTGAAGGACGTGTAGCCAGCCGTCAGCAGCTCGAACGCGAGAAAGGATTCCGCGATTACGTGGCCGCACATAGTCCTAAAACCGAAATCATAGATCTCAACCTCTATGTGTATGATAAGGAAGGCATGAAGGATTCACTTCGTCAGTTCTTCACCGACAATAAAGATATCAAGTTCGGACTTTCGTTCAACTCATCCATCCATGTTATAGGCAACTTCCTCAAAGACGAGATGCCCCGACATCCGCATATTACACTATTAGGTTACGACGCAATTGACTCTAATATCAAATGCATGCGCGACGGATACGTAGACTTCCTCGTGGGTCAGCATCCACAGCACCAAGGCCGTAACTGTTTCCGCAGCATCTTCAATTATAAGGTGTTGCGCATGAAACAAAACCTACTTCACTATGTAGGTATCGACCTCATCATGCCAGAGAATCTGGATTACTATAAAGATTGAAAGATTGATGTTTCAACTGACATCGGAATACCAACCTACGGGCGATCAGCCCGAAGCCATCAAACAACTGACAGAAGGTGTGCAGCAAGGACTGCCTGCCCAAGTGCTGTTGGGTGTGACTGGTTCAGGAAAGACATTCACTATCGCTAACGTCATCAATAACATCAACCGCCCTACCCTCATTCTCAGCCATAACAAGACGCTGGCTCATCAACTCTACTCTGAGATGAAGGGATTCTTTCCGAACAATGCGGTTGAATACTACGTCAGCTATTACGACTACTATCAGCCCGAAGCCTATCTGCCTGCCACCGATACCTATATCGAAAAAGACTTGGCTATCAACGATGAAGTGGACCAGTTGCGTATTGCAGCCACTCGTTCACTCCTCTCTGGACGGAAGGATGTCATCGTGGTCAGTTCCGTATCGTGTATCTACGGCATGGGGTCGCCCGTTGATTTTGCGGCCAATACCATCAATGTGAAGGTTGGTCAGGCAATCGACATCAACTCCCTGCTTCGTCGGCTGGTCGACAGCATGTACACCCGCGACGATATCGAACTGACACGTGGACACTTTAATGTGAAAGGCGAAACGGTGAACATCGCATTAGCTTATGACGATAAGAATGTACGCATACGATTTGCGTGGGATGAGATAGAAAGTATCGAGGAGACCGACCCCGATCAAGGGTATGTGCTGGCTCGTTACGATGAATACCGTATCTATCCAGCTAATCTCTTCACCACAACGAAGGAACGAACCCTAAGTGCCATCCATCAGATTGAGGACGATCTGCACGAACGCATCCGGTTCTACGAAGAGTTGGGCGATACCGTGAAGAAGAATCTCATCGAAACCCGTGTAACTAACGATTTGGAGATGATTCGTGAGTTAGGACACTGCTCGGGCATCGAGAATTATTCCCGCTATTTCGATGGAAGGAAGCCAGGCGAACGGCCCTATTGTCTGCTCGATTTCTTTCCCGACGACTTCCTCCTTGTGGTAGACGAAAGCCATGAATCAGTACCGCAAATCCGGGCAATGTATGGTGGCGACCGCCATCGCAAAACCACCCTTGTTGAATACGGATATCGTCTGCCCGCAGCGTTAGACAACCGTCCGCTTACTTTCGACGAGTTTGAATCGATGACCCATCAGACTATCTACATGTCAGCCACACCTGCCGATTACGAGTTGGAAAAGTCGGAGGGTGTTGTGGTTGAACAGGTCATTCGTCCTACTGGTCTGTTAGAACCAGAGATCGAGATGCGCCCTACTGCCAATCAAATTGACGACCTGATGGAAGAAATCCAAGTGCGCATAGAGCGCGAAGAGCGCGTACTTGTTACCACCATTTCGAAACGTATGGCCGAAGAGCTGGCAGAGTATCTGTCGCACAATGGGGTTCGTTGTACGTATATCCACAGCGATGTCGACACCTTCGAGCGCGTTAACATCCTCAATCAACTCCGCAACGGAGAAATTGACGTCTTGGTGGGCGTCAACCTGCTGCGAGAAGGACTCGACTTGCCCGAAGTTTCATTAGTAGCCATCCTCGATGCCGACAAGGAAGGATTCCTGCGTAGTTATCGTTCGTTGACACAGACCATCGGTCGTGCTGCACGAAACGTCAACGGGAAAGCCATCCTTTACTGCGACAAGGAGACCGACAGCATCCACAAGACCATTGAGGAAACCAATCGACGCCGCAAGAAGCAGATGGCTTACAACGCAGAGCATCATATCACCCCTACCCAGATACGCAAAGCCCAACACGCCATTGCTGAGGGCAAGCACGTAGACTATGTAGGAAAGGCATATATCGAAGAGGAGTTCCGTAAAGCAGCCGAAGACCCTATCGTCATGAGAATGGATATCGAAGCACTCGACAAGTCTATCGAACATTCACGCACTCTGATGCAACAGGCAGCCAAACGCCTCGACTTCGTCCTGGCAGCACAGTATCGCGACGAAATGCTGAAATTACAAGAGATAAAGAGTCAAAGGGAATCAGCTAAAGGTCAAAAGCCTTAGACCTTAGACAAATAAGAAAATATGAATAGTATCATCCGTTTCATCAAAAATTGGGCGCTCCCCATCTCAATGGTAGTGGGCGTAGTGTCGTATTTCGTGTATGTCAACATACACGCTCTCGACCATACACACCAGTTGATGAGCGACATTATCAGTGTTGTCCAACCAGGACTGATTTTCATGATGCTGTTCTTTGCTTTCTGTAAGGTCGAACCTCATGCACTACGTCCACATGGATGGCAGCTGAAGTTGATCGGCATTCAGACCATTACGTTCATCTTGCTGGCACTTCCCATCGTCTATGCGCCGAACATTCCAGGACGCGTAGTCATCGAGAGCGCCATGATTTGCATGATATGCCCTACAGCCACAGCAGCATCTGTCGTGACGACCAAATTGCATGGTAATACCAGTTGTGTAGTGAGCTACACCTGTGTCATCAACCTCGTAGCAGCCCTACTCATCCCTGCGGTCGTATCGCTCCTACATAGCGGTGCAAACAACCTGGATTTCATCACCTCATTCACCATCATCATTGGTCGTGTGTTCCCACTACTCATCCTACCGCTCCTTCTTGCATTCGGCATCCGCTATATGCTGCCTCGGTTTCACCGATATCTGGCGAGCATCAGCTACATTTCGTTCCATCTGTGGACAGTATCGCTGGCTATATCTATCGCAATCGCGACGAAAGCCATCATGCATAGTCATGAGACGGCATTTACCTATTTGGGTATTGCGCTTGTATCTGCAATCGCTTGTGCGCTGCAGTTCTATCTCGGCAGAGTGGTTGGTCGTCATCATGGTGAACCCGTTGCAGGGGCACAGAGTCTCGGACAAAAGAATACAGCTTTTGCCATCTGGGTTGCCTATACATTCATGAACCCCGTTACAGCGCTGGCTGGAGGATTCTATCTCGTGTGGCACAATATTGTCAATTCGTGGCAACTATATCGTGAGAGGGTAAGGAAAATGTAAGAATTAAAATAAGGAATAACAGAAAGCCTACCCCTAACCCCTCCCTCAGGGGAAGGGAACTGGAAGTCTCCCCTTGAGGGGGAGATTTAGAGGAGGCCGACTCCTGAACTTCTGAACTACTAAAAATAATAGAAATATGTAATAATATGGAGAAAATGGTTAAAGTCGTTATTTTCACTTGGTTACTTGCGTTATCGATGCAGACGCAAGCCCAGGAACATGGGCGTAGTGTGGTCGACCGTTATGTCGACTCACTTCGGGCAGCATACAATCAGAAAGACTTCAAACTCGGCAAAGAAGTCACCATCAGCCCATTCTACTATCAGATGTTCTTTCCACAGACATATTACTCCACCGTAACCCGTAGTGTTTTATCCCTTGATTCCACAGCACAGATTCCTGTGAACCTGCAGTTGTTGCGTCTGTATGCCAACCAGCCATCAATGGTGCAGCATTATGATGCACAATTTAAGGACGAAGTACTTTTAGAATCAAGCAAAACCACAGCCGAGCAGTCATCCGAAGACGCGAAGAAAGAACTCCAGACAGCCATTTCTTCCACATCAAAAGACAAAGTCGGAGAAGACGATATCGATATCGGCCTGCAAGTAGTGCGTCCCAATTTTTGGAAAACATCAGGTAGTTTCTCGCTGAAATTCACCCAGAACTACTTCTCCGAGAACTGGTATCAGGGAGGAAATAACAACGGAACCATGTTAGCCACCATCAATCTATCAGCTATATACAACGACACCAAGAAGGTAACATGGGAAAACAAGCTCGATGTACGTCTCGGCTTCATCACTACCCATTCCGACACCTGTCACACATTCCTTACCAACAACGACAAGATACAATTGAACTCGAAATTAGGACTGAAAGCTTCTAAGAACTGGAACTATACCATATCAGGCGAAGCCAAGACTCAGATGATGCCAGGCTATCGTAGTAATAACCGCCTGAAATTTTCCGACTTCCTATCGCCATTAGATGTATCCGTATCAACAGGTATGGACTACAAACCCAAGCTCAAGAACAACAACACCCTCTCGCTTGCCATCCTGCCACTATCCTACAAAATGCGTTTCATCAATTCACACGATGAGAATATCCACAAAGTCAACAAGTTTGAAAACCGACGTATGACACAGGACTATGGTTCGCGTGTTGAGTTCAACTGTAAGTTTACCATCGTTAAGAACCTCACATGGAAATGTCGCAGTTACTGCTTCACCTCCTTCGAATACGTAGAAGCCGAAATGGAGAACGTCTTCTCCTACGAGCTGTCCAAGTATATCACCACCGATGTCTTCACCCTGTGGCGCTTCGACGACAACCGCCCACTGAAATTCTACGATGACAATCTCGGCTATTTCCAATTCAAGGAATACTTCACGCTCGGACTGAAATATAATTTCTAACAGTAATTTCTAACAGAAGGGCATATCGTCTTCTAACAGAAGGGAAATATCGTCGTACGAACAATCAAAAACTGTTTTAACAAAGAAAAATGAAAAAATAAAATAATTAGGAATTAAAAATGAGGAAAAATAGAAATAATTGAATAATGAACATTAAACATTGAACTTTTTTTTCTAATTTTGCATGACTAATAACAAAGGAGCGTTGCTCTGCTTACCGCTTACCAGCGTTGCTCCGCTTACTGCTTACTGAAGATTGAAAATAAAATTAATACAAAGATAATCAAACTATGAGTAAATGTTTAAAACTGGTGACAATGCTTCTCTGTGTCTCAGGCTATGTGTCTGCACAGGAAGTGGTTGACACACTCCTCACGGACAGCTACGACTTTACCTTCACAGAGAGTCAGTTGGACGACGACAACGATGCAGCACAGACTGTATCGACTGTCTCATCGTCGAACAACGACCCTTATCTGGGCGAGGTGGGTTACAGGTTCAGTCCGATGCGATTTAAGATTCGTGCATACGACAATATGTACGAACAGACTTACATGAACGGATTGCTGTTGAACGACGTGGAAACAGGTCGGTTCCAATACAGCATGGTTGGCGGTATGAACGATGCAACCCGCAACAAGGAAGGTGTGACGGGATTCGAGTACAACAACTTCGGACTGACACCTATCGGTGGCGGTTCGAACATCAACACGCGTGCATCGGCATTCGCTACAGGACACAAGGTGACATTGTCGGGAACAAACCGCAACTACGTGTTGCGTGGCATGTACACCTACGCTACAGGCCTGATGGAGAATGGATGGGCATTCGCAGGAACCATCGGTTACCGCTGGGCAAAAGAAGGTGTGATTGCGGGTACGTTCTACAACTCCTTCTCTTACCTGCTCTCAATCGAGAAACGACTGGGCGACAATCACAGCCTTTCATTGGTAACCTTCGGATCGCCTACCGAACGTGCACAACAGGGTGCATCGACCGAAGAGGCTTATTGGTTGGCAAACTCGCACTACTACAACCCATACTGGGGTTACCAGAACGGGAAGAAGCGTAACTCGCGTGTAGTTCACGACTTCGAACCGACTGCCATCCTCACATGGGACTGGAAGATTGACGACAGCAAGAAACTCGTCACTTCAGCAGGTGCGAAGTACAGCCGCTACAGCACTTCGGCTCTTGGATGGAACGGCGATGCATACGACCCACGTCCCGACTACTACAAGAATCTGCCTAGCAGCATCTTCGATGTGTACGACCTGACGAATCGCAACAATCCAGAGTTCTTGCAGGATAATCCTTATTTCCTGAGTCAGTACAACGACCTCTATAACTTCTGGACGTCCAGCGAAGCAAATCGTCAGGTGAACTGGGACCGCATGTACTACGTGAACAGCGTGCAGAACAAGAACGGCGATGAGACACTCTACTATCAGGAACGTCGTCATAACAACCAGTTGGTATTTGCCTTCAACACGACGTTCAGCCACAACATCGATATCAACAACAAGTACACGCTGGGTATCAATCTGAACCACACGACAGGCATGCACTACAAGACAATGGACGACCTGTTGGGCGGTAACCTCTACTATGACTACGATAAGTTCAGCGCTAACGAATACGGTAGAGGTAGCGTTGCAAGCCCTACGGAGTCAGCAAACGACTTGCGAAATCCATATAAACGCATCAATGAAGGTGATAAGTTCGGCTACGACTATAACATCAATGTCAACAAAGCCAAAGCATGGGGTGTGATGCAACACACGAACGGAGCATTCGACATCATGCCTGCTCTCTATATCGAGGGTACGACCATCGAACGTGACGGAAAGATGCAGAACGGACGTGCACCGCAGAACTCATACGGCTCGAGCGGCACAGCTAAGTTCCTCGGTGGTGGAGGCAAATTGCTCATGAACCTTCGCCCGTTTGTAGGTAACGCTATTTCATTAGGACTTGGCTGGGACACTCAAGCACCGCTTGCCCGCAATGTCTTCGTTGCACCACGTATGCAGAACAACTTCGTAGACAACCTGCAGAACGAAGACATCTTCAGTGCCGAACTTAACTGGAAATTCCGCTTCGGCAATCTGACGGGTAAGTTCACAGGGTTCTTCACAAGATTCCTCAACCAGGTTGAACAGACTGCGTTCTACAACGACCAGGAAAACCGCTTCACCTATCTCACCATGACAGGTATCAGCAAAGAACACTCAGGTATAGAAGGTGCTTTGGTTTATCAGGTAGACAGCAAACTGTCGTTCAACCTCATCGGAACCATCAGCGATGCGAAATATATCGACAACCCATACGCTCAGGTAAACTACGAAGGTATGAACTCACAGACCAACGAGGCGCTGAACACATGGACAAATGCTGTGACTGGTGCCAACATGCCGTTGCGTGTTATCATGAAAGATATCAAGGTGGGCAGCACCCCATTGACAGCAGCCAGCTTTGGAATCAATTACAATGTCAACAACTGGTATCTGGAACTGAATCTCAATTACTACGACAGAGTATATGTGGGCTACTCCGCATACCGTCGCTTGAGTAATGTATTGAAGAACTATACGGCTACAGGCTCACAGAACGGAACACCTGTATTCAACATCGCAGACGAGACCAATCGCAGCAGCGAACAGATTCTGGCAGAAGACGGAGGTGTGCTGTTCGATATGAATGGAAACTACGTAGATGCGTATAGTCCAAGTCTGGAGAAGTATAAAGGTGGATTCATGCTCGACGCATCAATCGGTAAGTTTATCCGTCTGCGTGGCGGACGTGCCATCTCTATCAATCTCTCTTTCCAAAACATCACGAACAACACGAACCTCCGCACAGGTGGTTTCGAGCAGAATCGTGACGACCTCTATAGTACAGGCGTAGCACGCGCATACAAGTTCTCCAAGAACTCAAAGTACTATTATGCAAATGCATTCAATGCTTTCCTTAATGTTAATTATCGGTTCTAATATATTAATAAGGTGTATATGAAAAGAAATATATTTCACATAGGAGCATTGATGCTCATGGCAACAAGCATCGTATTGTCGGCATGTATGGACGAACACGATGCACCAGATGTAAGCAACTACTCCATCACGAGTGAAACCTCAGTTGGTGACACCACTATCAGCATTCATAACCTCAAAGACAAATATGCGAGCGTGTTCTCTGAAAACAACTCGTTTACGATGATTGAAGAGAATGTGATCGTGGAAGGTGTAGTTGTAGCAAATGATCAGGGAGGTAACCTCTATCAGACGCTGATGTTGGCCGAATACAAATCCGAGTATGACTTCGTTGACCCTTCGGACGCTATCGTGCTGGCAGTCAAGAACACATGCCTCTATCCCTATTTCCCTTACGGACAGATGGTTCGTGTGAACCTCAAAGGACTTTATGTGGGTTGCTATAGCAAACTGCCTAAGATTGGTCAGCCCTACTATACCAGCAGTAACAACCTGCGACTTGGCCCTATGCTCTTCGAACTTTGTAAGACCAACATCTACCTTGTAGGCAAACCATCGGATTATATCAGTAAGATTACGCCTTTCGAACTCCAAGACGATAGTCACGAGATGTTCCACAACAAATCGTACCAGAACTACAAGAATGCACCTATGCTCGTAAGAGTTACAGGTAAGTTTGTAGGAGGCGACGATGAGACTATCCTCGCTCCCGACGAACTGAAAGATGCAGGAATGGGTGTGGACCGCGACTTCAAGATAGGAAGCACAACCATCACCGTACGTACCAGCACTCAGAACGATGTGTCGTTCCTCAAGATGCCAAAGGGTACCGTGCGGCTCACAGGTATGATGTCATACTACGACGGATGGCAACTCCAGCTACGTTCGGTTGACGATATGGAGATATTAGGTGAAAGTTGATAGTTGAAAGTATAAAATAAAAAAATAGAATTATGAATTATAAATTTTTATCCGCGTGTGTAGCAGCCCTCATGGTATTCACAGCATGTGAAGACGTGCCTGCTCCATACACCATCAATTCAGAAGGAAGTTCTGATTCCCAGACTTTGCTCAATGAATCTTTTGCGTCATCACTTGGCAAGTTTGCCAACTTCACCACAGATGGTGGCGTTGCTTGGAAGAACTCATACAGTTGTGCTACAGCAACAGGTTATGACAACAGCACTAAAACGACAACTGACGGAACTGCATACCTTGTCGGTCCTGCTGTAGACCTCACCAATGCAGACAGTGCATACGTCACCTACGAGTATATTCTTCGTTTCAACCGCAGTCAGGACTACCAGAAGCTATTGATTGCAGAAGACTTCGTGCCTAATGCCAATACGGTAGCATCACAAGCATGGGAAACCCTCATTGCCAACCACACCGAAGGTAGCGACTACACGACGTTTTACACTGCAACAGCTCAAATCCCACAGAAGTATATGGGCAAGAAAGTACGTCTGGCACTCTACTTCAAGTGTGAAACCAACAGCTCTACATGGGAAGTTAAGAACCTGAAGGTGATGAAGGGACAGGCAAAAGAGGCCACTCCTGATATTCCAACACCAACAGACGATAATGTATTGCCATACACCAGCAGCAGTCTGAAGGATGGTTTCACGGTTGTTACAGAGACAGGTACTGCTTGGAGTCTCGGCAACTCTTACGCAAAGGCTACAGGTTATGCCAACAGCGTTACAACTCCAACCGTTTCATGGCTGATTTCGCCAGCTATCAACACAACGAAAGCTGAAGGAAATGATGAGCCGGTCGTTGTTGACTTCGACTACGTACTCCGTTATGTAGGTGCAGGCACAGACGTGAAAGCATATCACAAACTCTATGCAAGTACCGACTTTGATGGTGATGTAACGAAAGCCACTTGGACCGACCTTGGTTTCGAAGCTGTAGAATCAGCAACTAAAGACTGGACATTCTATGCAGCTCCTACCCTCACCCTACCTGCAGCACTTGTAGGTCAGGAAAAGGTTTACTTTGCCTTCCGTTTCGAGTGTAATGCAGAGAACTCTACTACTTGGGAACTGAAGAACTTCAAGGTTCATCAGGGAGGCAGCACAACTCCTGACAACCCAGACGTACCAGAGCCATCGGGCGACAACCTCATTGCAAACGGTACATTCGAAGCATGGAGCGGTGGTGAGCCTGTTTACTGGAAGTCTGCATCAACAGCTTCTTCTGCAACCCTCAGTCAATCAAACGAGTCACATAGTGGCAGCTATTCAGTTGTAGTAGAAGGAACAAGTGCTAGCAACAAGCGTCTTGCCTACAAAGAAATTACTCTGAAAGCAGGTAACTACAACATGAAGTTCTACGCCAAAGCAGCTACATCAGCCGGAGGAAGCGTACGTCCTGGATACGTTCCAATTGAGGGCGGTAAAGTGGGCAACTACGCTTATGGCGACTATGTGAACAACCTCACTACTGGCGAATGGACAGAAGTGAACCATTCATTCTCACTCAGTGGTGAGACAACTCTTTGTCTGGTCATCATGAATCCAAAGAATCCTGGAGCTAATGTTCTCATCGACGATGTTGAATTGACGACATCCGACGGAGGATTGGCTGATGGTTCGGGCGATGAGCCAGGCGACGAGCCAGGTGGCGATACAGGCGATGCATCAATCCCATATAACATCAACTTCACAAGTTCTACGGAAGGTTGGACCATCAACGACATCGACCTTGGCGGTTTGAACTTCGTATGGAAGCAAGACAAGACTTATGGCATGAAAGCATCGGCATTCTATAACAACACGAACAATGCTGCAGAATCAGATTTCATCAGTTCTGAGTTCACGATCCCCGCAAGCGGAGCAACACTCAGCATCAACCATGCACTGAATTTCCTGAAAGGCAATCCACGTGAAGAGTTTGTTGCAGTTGAAGTTATATGTGACAATACAACTGAAGAGTTGGCTCTTTCTGCATGGCCTGCAGGTACCAACTACACGTATGTTGACGCAACAGCCGACCTTGCCAAGTATGCAGGTAAGACCATCAAGATTGTATTCCATTATAAGAGTACAGACTCTTGTGCTCCTACTTGGGAAATCAAGACATTATCCATTCAGTAATTAGTTTTCTTAGCCTTCTCCACCAAGGGGAAGGCTAAGTTCAGTATATACCGCGCAACTGCTTATGGCAGCCATACAACCTTACATGGATGTACAGTCACTCGGTAAGCGAATAGGCGACCGAGTGCTGTTTTGGGATGTTTCGTTCACCATCAACGAACGGGAACATGTGGGGTTGATAGCTAAAAACGGAACAGGTAAGTCTACCCTACTCTCCATTCTTGCAGGCGAAGAAGGTTACGATGCAGGCCGCATTATTTTCCGCAATCATCTGAAGATTGGCTATCTGGAGCAGACCCCGACCTTCAAACACGACCACACCATCATCGAAGCAGTACTCGAACAAGTTGCATTCGACGAAAGCGGTAATCACAGCTATGAGGACTCCCCTATCGTGCTGAAAGCCAAACAGTATCTCACCAAACTGAAAATCTACGACATCAACCAGAAAATCAGTCAGTTGAGTGGCGGACAGATCAAACGTGTGGCACTTGCAAAAATTCTCGTACACGACCCCAACCTGCTGATACTCGACGAGCCGACCAACCACTTGGATTTGGAGATGATTGAATGGTTGGAAAACTACCTGAGCCGTACCACCATGAGCATCCTGATGGTGACACATGACCGCTATTTCCTCGACCGCATCTGTTCTTCTATCATCGAGATGGACGACTCGCGCATCTACACTTATAAAGGCAATTACAGCTACTATCTTGAGAAACGTCAGGAACGGCTCGACAACCTATCTACAGAAATCGAACGCGCCAACAATCTGTATCGTACAGAGTTGGAATGGATGCGCCGTATGCCTCAGGCACGAGGCCATAAGGCACGTTATCGTGAAGAGGCATTCTATGAACTTGAGAAGATAGCCAAGCAGCGCATCAACGAACGGAATGTCCGCCTTGAGATGAGCGGCAGCTATATCGGCAGTAAGATATTCATTGCAAAAGATGTGTGCAAGGCATTCGACGACAATGTGATACTCGACCACTTCAACTACACCTTTTCACGCTATGAGAAACTTGGCATCGTAGGAAACAACGGAACAGGCAAATCCACCTTCATCAAGACCCTTCTGGGTGTTGAGCCTATCGATTCCGGCAGCTACGACATCGGGCAGACCGTACGATTCGGTTATTATTCCCAAGACGGGCTATCATTCCGTGAAGACCAGAAAGTGATTGATGCCGTACGCGACATCGCCGAATATGTCGATATGGGAGGTGGACAGCATCTTAGTGCCGGACAATTCCTTCAGCATTTCCTTTTCACGCCTCAGGAACAATATAGCCACATTTCCAAACTCAGTGGAGGCGAACGTCGTCGACTCTATCTCTGTACGGTATTGATGCACAATCCCAATTTCCTCATCCTCGACGAGCCAACTAACGACCTCGACATCATCACCCTGCAGATACTCGAAGAATACCTGCAGAACTTCCGCGGATGTCTCATCATCGTCAGCCACGACCGCTATTTCATGGACAAAGTCGTAGATCATATCCTTGTGTTCAACGGAAATGGCCAGATCAAGGATTTCCCAGGCAACTACACCCAATACCGTGAGTGGAAAAATCTTGAGAAATCCCAACAAACAACTCAACCCACTCCCCTCCCTAAAGGGAGGGGCACAGGGGGTGGGTCTGCTTCTGTTCGTCCACGCAAACTCACCTTCAAGGAGAAGCAACTCATGGCACAGCTCGAAGTAGATATCGAACGGTTGGAAAAAGAGAAGAAAGAAATCGAGACAGCACTTAGTGGTGGCAGCACTTCAGTAGATGAAATCGTGAGAATGTCCAAACGCCTTCCGCTGCTAAACGAAGAACTCGATTTGAAATCCATGCAGTGGTTAGAGTTAAGTGAAATAGGAGTGAATCAATAAATAATATCAATGAACTATCTCGGGATGATGGCTCCCATCCATATGGACGCCATATGGTTTCAAACATTACAGCAGGAACTGTCTGCTGCAGCCATTCCTGTTAGGTGGCAGAGAGAAGGCACCCATCACATAACTCTCATCTTCATCAATGACGACCATTGTGTTGACTCGTTGAAACAAGAATTCTCAAAGTTATTGTCAACCAGGAAACCTGTTCCTTTGACGATTGACAAATTGGATGCATTCACTACAGAAAACGGTAGCACTCATATCGTTTGTCTCACAGCCACTCGTCCTTCGACAGAGATACTCGAACTGGTCAAGGATGTAAAAACGCTGGCAGATCATTTGAAAGTAGATTACGAAAAACGTCCTTTCAAACTACATATCACACTTGGCAGAATAACTGCCGAAGCAATATCTATTGAAGCCCTTCAGTCCGTATTACCCAAAGTATACTTTCCCAAATCCGATTATCTTTTAGATGATATCCAATATAAGTATCAAGGAAGCGGTCAGCTGATTGAGAAATGGGATTTGCGGTAGAGGCGAGAAAGCAGGTTTTCTTGACTCTAACAATTCACGCACAATGCGAATCGTTTGGAGCCTGCAAACGTTGTGAATTCTGCGTAAATTCTCCTTGGATTTAGGCTCCAAACTCTATTGGCTCTTTTTCCAGCCCACGCCCCCTTCCAACCTACTCCAAGAAAACGGCCAATCCACAAGAACTAAACAGCCTATCTACTCCAAGTAAATGCCCTGTTTACAGGAACTAAGCCGCTTGTTCCTTTCTCATGAAGCTGGCTTCACTTCATTTTTGCTGTTCCCGGTCCCTTTGTCCCCGCATTTTGCATTTTTTCTTAGAAAAGATTTTGTGGATTCAAAGAAAGTCAGTATATTTGCAAACGCATCATCCAATTAACGTATCCAACAGGAAACATGGGAAATTGGTTGAGCACTACATAATGGTAAAGCGTCACACGATGCTTTGTCGATTGGCTGGTTGAAATTACCACACTCAATTGCAAGTCAAAGACAATGCTAAGTTTGATGCCACAGGTATGTTGAAAACGTATCCTGGTTGTGTGCGTGAAGGCAAATAAAGCCTTCAACGCACACTTACAGGCATATCAGCAATACTTCGTGGGTGTCACTCTGTTCGTCAACTTGCAAGGGCTGTGGTAGGCCTCAACCAGCGGGCAAGCAGAAGGTGGATACCCACGTTTTATGTTGTGTAGTCATTAGAACAGATATTAATTTCCTTAACTTGGGTGTCAATAGGTATATAATAGTTTTTTTATGAAAAATATGATTATGATAATGATGGTAGTTTGTTATAGCTTTTTACTAGCAAACTGTGGTGGTCATCAATACTGGTGGTGTTATGTTGATGCCATAGGAGAACATCCAATTGAAAGAACCTATTTTGTAGAGGGTCGATTCCCTCAAGAACTCAATCCTTTGATAACAAAAGAATATATAAAAGAATTAGATATTACCATGTCTCATCTTGGCTATACAAAGGTGGATTCTGCAGATGCCACATTAAAGATAGCATTTGGTTATGTTCTCGGAGAAGTAGAAGAAAGGGCATATTCCTATTCTACTCCAGTATTACAGTACAATCCACCTAGGACAACTTCTACAAATACAACCATAACAAACAACCAAGGGAAAACTATTGCAAATGTAAACTCTACCACTTCTACACCAGAAAATAAATATGGTACTATATCATATGCTGGTGAGAGGTCAAAGACTTCTTATATAACAGAGCAATCTATTACTTTAATGATAGATGCATTTGAAATAAAAACTGAAGAACCTATATGGAGCGTTCGAGCAAGTGATAAAATAAACCCAATTGATATTCAAAATCTTAGAAAGTATATGCCTTTGTATTTATTGAATATGTATCCATATATAGGAAACAACTCAGAATCCAGACAAAAGACAAAAGTTTATCTCGATGATAAAAGATTACAATGGTTCCAGTCACAAACTCAACATAAATAAAAGATTTACAATTGCTTATTCAGAAACGATAACAGGTCGGCTAATATGTTCGCAAAGTTCATAATGAAAATCCAACGGAAAATATGATTAAACAACATCATTCGTTTGATTACTTATCTAACGATACTGTCTTGTAGCACAAAATATGTTATTAACAAAGTTTTTATTTCTTATTAGAAACAAGCAACTTCATCTGCATAAAAGTATCACCAACTATTCCAGAGTATGTTTTCAAGTTAATTTGTCAAAAAGTTGAAGAGGCAGGGATAAAGAATATACCCCAACGGTCTGAGTTATAGTTGCAAAATATGTGCTAACAAATTCACATTACGTAGCGGTACAATATAATAACGGGTAAAAGACTGGACTGGGGAGGAATATAGGGTACAACTAATTTACAACGCCCGTGCAATTATCTTGCTGCGGGCGTGGTAAATTCAGGAACCCTAAAAAGGTGGTTTAATAAAGGCAGGGGGCCCCGTTTTTCGTGTGCAGATTCTATTCCCAACCCAGGCTGAAGGGGCGACATAGTATAAAATATGCCGCACCTTCAGCTTAAATATTATTTATCCGAATTATTCTGATTATTCCGATAATTCAGCCGGCTCTGGAACATCCGCTCTTTGATACCGCCCTCTTTCACGAAGCGGTCCTGCATCGTTATCAACAGTTTGTGGAGCATATACATGGCTTGATGAATCAGTGTAATACAGAGATTGGCAATCTCCTCATCGTTCATCTGGCGGATTTTCTCTGCATAGTCTTTCATTATCTGTTCGCTTCGTGCATATTGTCGCATCTTTTCATATCGAGGGTGCAAGCCACCCCATTGCGGAAGGTTACGCACACGCAGATAGTCTTCATAGTCGTCAAGCAACTCCTCTAAACTTGCTTTGGCTACATTCGTAAGTTTGATTTCCGTCTCACTGGATGTGGCCGCAGCTTGATTACCTTCAGCAATGTTCTGCTTACCAGAGCGAGCTGCCTGCACCATCTGGTCGATGGTGCGATCGCCTTTACTCAAATAGTTCTGAGTGAAATAGAAAGTGATGTCATATATCATCTCAGTGACCTGATACACCCGCAAATGGCGATAATGCCCATGCTGGGGCAAAAAGGTTATCGGAGAAATCGGATGATTCTGATTCATATCGTTTATTGGTTTCCACCTGCAAAGTTACTACATTCTTTTCATATAACCGCTTTGGGGTTAACTATTCTTACGGCTTTTCCGTGTAAATACTGTTTTTTTGCATAGAAAAGCAATATTTTTGCAAAAAAACGGTTAATAGTAAATGGTGAATGGTAAATTATTTGTACCTTTGCAATTTGAAAACAATTATTTATAATTGAAACATGGGATTAGCAGATTTTTTCAAAAAGAAGCAGAAAGCGAATGTGGGCGGGATGGAAGACTTCATGACCTTGATCAGGGTGTACTTCCAAAGCGTGCTGGCTGCAAATCTGGGCATCTCTAATGTGGCTGCCCTACCCGATTTGATAGCCTTCAAACGTTCTCTCCACGTCGCTACTGTGAATAACAAACTAGGAGTAGGAGAGAAAAAAGCATGCCAAAAGATGCTGCAGGACCTTTATGGTATCAGCGATAATTTCTTCAAGGAAATCGACGGCAGCATCAAGAAGAGTTGCAAGAACGTAAACGACGTGCGCAACTACATGTTTCTCTTCTCCGGATTCACTCAAGACCTCATGATGCTTGTGGGCAACCTGATGAAATGGAAGTTCCGCATTCCTTCGTTCCTGAAGAAAGCATTGAAAGTGATGGTCGAGAAAACAGTGAACGACATCTTTACGAAAAACGACTGGAGCGATGATGGTGTACGTAAGACCGTAGCCTCAGTTCGTAAGTATCAAAAAACCTTAGGATTCTCTCAAGCGTGGATTAACGAGTATGTTTACAACGTGATTACCCTCGCAAAGAAAGAGCCTAAACCCTCGCAGGAGGAAATGGAGAAAGCAGAAAACAAAATGAAGAAATAAGGACCCCCCGACCCCCTTTAGGGGGAGGGAAGTTGAGAGTTGATGGTTTACAATTTACAATTATGACGAGCGACGAACAGAAAAGAATCCGTAGTTTTGAAGCAAGGGTGCGACAACTTCTCTTGCAATACAGAAATCTACAGGACGAAATCGACCGTCTGCAAGCCGCACTGGAACAGAAAGACAATGAGATTGCCAAGCTGAACAGTCAGCTGAAATCGTTGGATGAAACCTATCAACACCTGAAGATAGCCAAGTTCATGGAAATCAGCGATGGGGACATCAAGTCTGCCAAGCTGAGAATGACGAGGCTCGTGCGCGAAGTAAATCGATGCATCGGACTATTAAACTCAGAGGAAGTCACAGTAGAATCTAAAGACTAACATCTAAAAATCTACAACGACTGAAACAGAGAACATGGAACCTAAGAAACTCACCATACACGTCAACATAGACAATATGTTACTACCGATGACGGTGACAGACACTGAACAAGAGGCTGTCATCCGTAAGGCTGCGGGTAATGTGAACCAGCAGCTTATCACCGTTCGTGAGCGATATAAAAGTGTTCCTAACGACAGATACTATGATGTGATGGTGATGCTCAACTCGGAAATCAAAGCACTGACGGCTGAAAACAGAAACGACACCAAGCCTGTGTTTGATATCATAGATACACTCGAAAGAGAGATTGACGAGTACATCAAGAAATAACATCGTATCTTACATCCGAATCAGAAACATGATGCGCACATCTTCAGATTGCAATCGTATTGCAAGCTGATTATGTGCGTTAGTATTAACATAAAAAACTCAATAAACGACAATGGAAATTATAATCGCATCAGTAGCTGGTCTTATCATAGGAGCTGTACTGGGATACGTGTTGTTCAGATACGTTCTCAAACAGACCTATAACCAGTCAATCAATACTGCCAAACAAGAAGCAGAAACCATCAAAAACGAGAAACTGCTCGAGGTCAAAGAGAAGTTTCTGAACAAGAAAGCCGAACTCGAAAAAGAAGTTGCACAGCGCAACTCGAAACTCCAACAGGTAGAAAGCCGACTCAAACAAAGAGAGATTTCACTTAATCAGCGTCATGAGGAACTGATTCGCAAGAAACAAGAGTGTGACAGCCTGACACAGAGTCTGGAAGCAAAAATTGCCAACAACGACAAGAAACGTGCCGAACTCGAAGAGTTGCAATCACAGGAACGTACGAAACTCGAAGCTATCAGCGGTCTGTCGGCCGACGAAGCTAAGGAGCACCTCATGGAGAGCATGAAGGACGAAGCCCGCACACAGGCTCAGCAGTACATCAACGAGATTGTCGATGATGCGAAGATGACAGCCAACAAAGAGGCGAAACGTATTGTGATTCAGAGCATCCAGCGTGTGGCATCAGAAACAGCAATCGAGAACTCAGTAACGGTATTCCACCTTGAGAGCGACGAAATCAAGGGAAGGGTGATCGGACGTGAAGGACGTAACATCCGCGCTCTCGAAGCAGCTACAGGAACCGAACTCGTTGTCGACGATACTCCGGAAGCAATTGTCATCAGCGCATTTGACCCAGTACGCCGTGAGGTATGCCGTCTGGCACTCCATCAGTTGGTTGCTGACGGACGTATCCACCCAGCACGTATCGAAGAGGTTGTTACGAAGGTTCGCAAACAACTTGAGGAGGAAATCATCGAAACAGGAAAACGTACCGCTATCGATATGGGTATTCATGGTCTGCATCCAGAACTCATCCGTATCATCGGTAAGATGAAATACCGTTCTTCATACGGTCAGAATCTGCTGCAACATGCACGCGAAACTGCAAACCTCTGCGCTATCATGGCTGCCGAACTGGGTCTCAATCCGAAGAAAGCACGCCGCGCAGGTCTGCTTCACGATATAGGTAAGGTGCCCGATGAAGATCCAGAAACTCCACACGCACTCTACGGAGCCAAGCTAGCAGAGCAATGTAAGGAGAAACCGGATATCTGCAACGCTATCGGTGCTCACCACGACGAGATGGAGATGACTACCCTACTCGCTCCTATCGTACAGGTGTGTGATGCTATCTCAGGTGCACGTCCAGGTGCACGTCGTGAAATCGTGGAAGCATACATCAAGCGTCTGCACGACCTCGAGGAATTGGCAATGAGCTATCCAGGCGTCACCAAGACTTACGCTATTCAGGCAGGACGTGAACTGCGTGTCATCGTGGGTGCAGATAAGATTACCGATGCAGATACCGAGATTCTCAGCAACGATATCGCCAAGAAGATTCAGAACGAAATGACCTATCCTGGACAGGTGAAGATTACAGTAATCCGCGAGACTCGTGCTATCAGCTTTGCCAAGTAAACTATTCATTTTCGTTAAAATATGTTCAAACGTATTTCTCTCATATTACTAATCATCGCACCGATTGCTACATGTAAAGCCCAAATCAGCCGACTTGGGACGGATGTAGAGTATGCAGGAGAAATACATGCAACGATAAGCGACGACCAAGCACCCTTCTGGCTCGTTCACAACAAATACGGACTCTCATCCATTGAGGACGATTTCGGTTATGTGCGAGGCAGTATCCGTCGAAGTCTGAATACCGATTCACTACGTCGTTGGGCTGTTGGATACGGAATAGATCTGGTTGTACCACATCATTTCACGTCCGACTTTGTGCTGCAGCAGTTGTATGTCGAATCACAATACAAGAGTTTCCGCCTCACCGTAGGAGCCAAGGAGTTACCGATGGAGTTCTCCAACCCTGAACTCAGTACCGGTGATATGACCATGAGCATCAACGCTCGCCCTATTCCACAACTCCGTCTTGAGATGCCCGACTATTGGGACATTCCTGGAACAGGCGGATGGATAGGAGTGAAAGCCCATGCAGCATTCGGATGGTTTACCGACAGCAAATGGCTCAAATCGTTTACAGGGAACGTCCCGTCACATCGTTACACCTCAAACGCCCGCTATCACAGCAAGTCTCTCTATTTCCGAATCGGCAACGAAAAGAAGCTGCCACTCATTTTCGAGGGTGGCCTACGTATCGACTGTCAGTTCGGTGGTGATGCATGGAATCTGAATCAGCGCAAAGACGATACCACCTTTGTCGACCTCTCACATGTGAACCTCAACAACGGATTGAAAACCTATTGGAATGCATTGACCTTCGGAGGAACCGATCCGAACGATGGCGACTTCAAGAATACGGAAGGTAATCACGTAGGTAGCTGGCACGGCAGTCTGAATTATCAGGGGAAAGGATGGAGTGTACGAGGTTACTTAGAACATCAGTTTGACGACCACTCCCAACTATTCTGGCAATACGGATGGAAAGACATGAAATGGGGTATTGAAGCCCAACTTCCGAAAAATCCTTTTGTCAGCACAATGCTCATCGAGCTTATCTCCACAAAAGACCAGACAAGTGCCGTTTATCACGATGCAACTGAGGCTGTCCCCATTCAAATCAGCGGACGCGACAACTACTACAGTCATCAGGTATATGGAGCTTGGCAGCATTGGGGAATGACAATGGGAAATCCTTTGCTGATTTCGCCTCTCTACAACGAGAACCATCAGATTACACCCTATCACAACCGTATCACCGCTACCCATCTAGGCATAGCAGGCGATCCGTGTCCGGCTCTTCACTATCGAGTGCTATACACCCACATGCGTTCATGGGGCACGTATGGCGACCCACTCATTGATACTCGGTACAATGATTTCATGTTAGCAGAAATGACCGTCAAACCACATCGGCTCAAAGGATGGTCCTTCACAGGAGCATTCGGAATGAATCGCGGTGATTTGCTCAAGAAAAGTACCGGAGGTTCCTTGTCCATCCGAAAGGAAGGGGTCTTCAATGGGAAAAGTAAAAATGTAAAAATGCAATAATGTAAATGAGAAAAAAAGGGTTAAGGTCAATGTTCTTGTTTTCGTTAGCGTTACCGTTAGCGTTCGTCTCTATGCTATGCACGATTACTGCCTGCGACAAACTCGACGAGAATGGTGATTTCGACGGCAATTGGCAGATGACCGAATGGCGCGACAACGCAACTCAGGCTGTCCTTGCAACAAAATACACCCATCGTATATACTATGCGGTGAAGCTGAATATCCTGCAGATGCGTGAGTACGGGAAACCATACGACACATGGCATCTGGCCTATTTTCATTGTTCTGACGACTCCTTATATATAGATAAGGTGTTTCATCGTCCGTTCGACATCGAGGAGCCAGTCGATTCACTTGCCATCTATGGATGTGCCCCCGAAGGGAGGTATGCATTCGTCAAACTCACGAAAGACGACATGATTCTCCGCAACTCTCTTTACACACTTACCTTCAGGAAGTATTGATACAAGAAAGGCCTGCATAGTTTTGCAGACCTTTCTTTTTGCCTTTAGCCTTCTTTACTTCACTTTAATCACAAGATATTTCGATACACTCCAGAATTCAGGCGCATTGGTGATACGGAGCGTATACTCACCCTTAGAGTCTTTCAGCAGTGAATAAGAGCCTTCGGGATGATTAGTCAACAACTTAGCAGACTTTGAATTAAGAGGAATGACATTCACTTTGCGTATATCAATCTTGGTGAAGTAGTCGGCATCGAAGTCCTTGCTCTTCAACACATCACCATCTACCAGAATGCGGTGCTGCTTCAGTTCCTTGTTAGTACCGAACATATAATACGCAGTATTCAGCTGTGCATCCTGATTCTTAGCGATTTCTGCATTCATTTCACTCTCAGCACGTACCTGTGAGTTCTCTGCCTGCAGATTCTCTACCGATTTACCAAGTTCTGCGATCTGGACATCACGCTCGGCAATCTGCTGACGCAACACCTCAAGTTCCTTGGTTTTCTGTTCCAACTGGTCCGTCAACTGGTTGATGGCTGCCTGCATCTTGCTAGCATTCACACTACTCGATTTCAGCTTCTGCTGCAACTCCTCAATCTTACGACGATTCTCCAACAAAGTGTTCTCAATGAACTCCATGTTCTCAGCAATATCGGCCGCTACATTACTTCCTTCTGCACCTTCGCTAAGCAGGTTTACACGACCCTCTGCCTCGTTAATAGCATTAAATCCTTCCTGAATCTCATTGAAAGCATCCATCATCTCGTTCAACTCAGTATCCTTCTGGTCCAACAGACTTTGAAGCGAATCCATACGTGAATCCTCTTCTGATACCTTACTTCCTTTAAACATCTGTTCGCATGACACCATCATGACAGCGCATGCAACTAAAAGCAAACATTTTTTCATTTTCCTAATAATTAAATACGTTTCTTTATTAACTCATTATCTATTCTCTTTCAACTATCAACTACTCTAAACTCTAAACTTTTCCTCCTTCCAACACGATGACGAACTCGCCTTTCGGTTCACGTTCCTTAAAGTGCAGAAGTACTTCTGCAATGGTTCCTCTCACGCTCTCTTCGTGTACCTTAGAAATCTCTCGGCAACATGCCACCTGACGTTCAGGGCCGAATACTTCGGCAAATTGCTCAAGGGTCTTCACAACCCTGTAGGGCGATTCGTAGAACACCATAGTCCGAGTTTCATTTTTAAGTTCACCCAACCGTTTCTGGCGACCTTTCTTCTGAGGGAGGAATCCTTCGAACACGAACTTATCGCAAGGCATTCCTGACGACACTAACGCAGGCACAAATGCCGTGGCTCCTGGAAGGGTCTGTACCTCAATACCATTACGCACGCACTCTCGAACCAACATGAAGCCTGGGTCGCTGATACCAGGTGTACCTGCATCGCTGATAAGAGCTGCAGACTGACCTGCCTGTAGTCGTTCCACCACCTTCTGACACGTTTGGTGCTCGTTGAACTTATGGTGCGAATGCAACTCGTTCTTGATGTCGTAATGATGGAGAAGCACCGAAGAGGTACGTGTATCCTCTGCAAGGATAAAGTCCACCTCTTTCAGTACCTTGATGGCCCTGAACGTCATGTCCTCCATATTTCCTACTGGTGTAGGTACAACATATAACATACCCATACTTTATTTCGTCACAATCTTGCACGATCCTATCTGCCCATCAGCTGCATTTACGCTGACCATATAAATACCCATTGGCATATCGCCAACAAATAGCTTTGCTTCGCCTGTCTGGAGGTCTATGTTGACCACACGACATTGCTGACCTGATGATGTGTACATCGCTAGAACTGCTGTCGTAGGATGCTCGCTCGTTACGTTCACATAGCCGTTCTCGTAAGTTACCATCAGACCGCTTTGTTGTGCCAGTAAGTCGTTGATTGCCACATCCATGACATCACCAGCATTGTAGTACAGACTGTCGTACGAGCCAATACGGTTGGTTGATTCAATCGATGGTATAGTAAGTACATAGACGCCCGAACCTCCGTCAGGATAACGACCTACGGTCTGCTTGTCCGTATGCTCACAATAGTTGAGCGTGTCAGCCCATTCACTGTTAGGAGATGTGAGAACTACTGCCCCACCCTCTGCAGCAAGCTTGAACGAAGCATGCATTTGCGATACCGGTTCGAGCTTGTCACACCACACAATTTTGAAACCATGTGCCGGGATGACCGTATTCACACCTTCCTGAGCCACAATCTGATATTTCTGTGGCTTATTCACATTATCGCTCAGGTACATACCTGCGAGATCGATATCTTCGTCCGTGGTGTTATACAGCTCTATCCAGTCGTTTCGCTTGTTGTACTCATTTACATAGTAGTTGTTAGATGCGCTCACCTCATTGATACGAACAGGAGTCATACCTGCAGCTGCCAGTTCGGCCTTCGAGAGCGGTTCGTAACAAGCGGTGAGACGGTGCGAGCCTGTAGCTGGCAGGATGTATTCCGTCTCCGTCGTGACGTAGTCGTTATCACCCTGTTGCTCACGTGGTTTCGACATTGAAACCGAAGCTTCGAACCAAAGGTCCGAAGAGGTGTTGTTACAGTTATGCACCTCTACCGCTATCACATTCTTACCTTTCTTCAGCACTGAACGGTCTATCTCAAATGTACCTATATACGGCTCATTACCTTCGTAGGTGTCGTTGTAATAGGTCTGCACATAATCGGCATACTTGGCACCCGATGGCATGTGATACGTACCAATCTCCTTCCCATTGATATAGACAATGATTCCGTCATCCAGTTCAAAGTTGAACGTATAGGTCTCGTTCTCTTTCGGAGCAGCACTGAGGGTGAATTCATTGCGGAAATAATAGGTCGGACGTGAGTTGCCGTTTTCGTCCTGACGTGTGAGCGTCGTGGTTGCGTTTGCCATCTGACGGCCGCTATTGCCGAATCCAAATGGAGCCTGACCTCTGTACCACCCTGTGGTGTTGTAGTTCTGTTCTTTCCAATCGGTATCGTCAAGCGAACCTTGCTGGAAGTAGAGCCAAGTGCTGCCTGCCTTCAGCAGTTCGGTCGTTACCACATCTGCAAGTTCGCCCTCTTGCCAGCCCATGAATCGATAGCCAGGAATCTCGTAGGCGCGAACCGTATCAGGTGCAAACAGATAGCCGTTAAACATCGCTTTCGGCACTTCTATATCATTAATCGTGATGCGTCCGCTTGCCACATTAGTTCCTAACTGCACAGCCTGAATCTCAGCGCGACTCAGGTCGAATCGACGGTAGTTCTTCATCGCGTTCATCATCCTCGACTTGAACTGTCCGGTAAGCGCATTGATGATGCCCTGCGACCGTTCTTTGTTGCTGCCTACAGGGTCGTTTCCTTCCCACAACAGAGCCGGACGTCGTTCTGCTGCAAGTTCATTCACAATATCTGCTATCTCCGAATCATCACGGAACACACAGCCGCCCACAATACAATACGTATCGATAAACTTCTTGCGGAACGTATCGTTCTCAATCATATTGAGGAACATCGTCACCAGTTCCACCTCTTTCGTCAGACTCGTGCCGTTATATTCCGGACGTCCGTAGAACGTATAGGTGCGCTTGTTTTCGAAATCGTTGAAGATGTTGTTACCCGTGCGGTCCACACAATTGTCCAAGTCAAACACCATGAAGTGGAACTTACCGTCATTTCGGTCGCGGAAGCCCTTACAGTTGTTGTGTGGCCAGTCCCAATCGTTTAGGAAGAACTTATAGGCAAAATAATTCGTATAGTCGTCTATGTCCACAATGTCGCAAATCTTCTTGTAAATCTCTGCGTTCTGCGGATCGGCAGCAAGGTCTTCGGTCAGATGGTACCAATAGTCGAATGCATCGCGTGTACCGCTCTTCTGCACATAACCTGAGTCCACACTCATCTCAAACGAGTCAATCATGTCATTGTCTGTACCCAGATTCGCATACGCCCAGTGCTTGTTACTTGGTTCGCGCATGTTCAGCATAGCGATGTATTCACCATTGTAGAACACATGCGTGGGCTGTACCGATTGCAGGTTGAGTTTGAAGCCCGAGTGGCGCACAATCTCCTGCAGCGACACATCCTTTAGGCGATACTTGTTATAGTTGTCGTTTCCGCCGTTACGCAGCAACAATGTCTTGTTGCGGTTGTATGGTTTGTCCTTGAAGAACGCAAAGTCATACTTGCCGTCACCCAACACGCTGTTGGCCTTCAGTTTGAACGACTTCGGCAAATACTTGCGGCTCCATCCACCTGCTATGGCATAGTACACCTCTTTGTTCACCACCTCTTGATTATCTATGATATATTCAAAGTTCACAGGACGGTCCCACTCCATATTGAAGTTGCGCTTCGTATAGTCCTGATTGGCGGTCTTACCGTTCGTACCCGAAACATACACACCGATTTCATTATCATAGAGGTTCTTTGGGTCAGTCACCACAGATACCACAGGCAGATAATACTCGCGGTCCTTATAGATATACGAACGAGTCACTACAGCACTGGGCAGATAGCCGCTCTTGAACACACGGAATCTGTAGGTAGTAGTCTCCGATACCGTGAAGCGTCCATCCTTGCTGTACATACCGTTTGTTGCAGTCGGAGTCGTTCCGTCAGTCGTATACATCAGCGCAGCCCCCTTCGGAATTGTCACCTGTACATTCATCGGAGCCGTAAACAACTGACCTGGCTTGTCCACCACAGGAGCTTCGAGCTGCTCCGTAGCAAACGTACTCAATGTGTTTGTCTGTGTCGGAGTCGGGTCGGCAGTCCAGCCCCACTCGTCACCTCCGTCGCTCTTACGTGCATATGACACACGCATGATGGCAGCAGGATACTCCTGGCTGACGAGCAGATTACCCATATCGTCCGATATGTAGATTGTACCGCCATCCGCATCGAGTTCCATATTCACCTGTGTGTTCAGCCAATGCTCACCCACATCCTTCTGCGTGTCGGCATGTTCAAACCACAGCGTGAAGAACCCATGAGCAGGCACACTGCCAATCTTACCAGGCAGCATCGCCTTCTTCAGGTTGTCAGGGTCGTCGCTCACCCAGTAGCGTCCGATATTGGCCGACTGGTCCGTCGGGTTATAAAGTTCCACCCATCCGCCGTAGTTCCACGAAGGGTCTAAAAACATATCTACGTTGGCAACCATGATTTCGTTGATAACCAGCGATTCCTTCGTGCCGCCCGAGTATTTCACAGTCACCTGGCAGCTCGCCTTCAGGTTCGTACCGTCAGTCGTCGTAGCCGTAATCGTTGCCGTACCGCGTCCCACTCCCGTTACAAGTCCGTTCTGATCCACCTGAGCCACACTCGCATCCGAGGTCTCCCACGTCACACGCTTCACGGTAGCATCCTCAGGACCTACCGTAGCAGTGAGCACGAACGACTCATCCATATTGATGTCTATTGTCTGTCTGTCAAGCGTTATCGAGGAGGCACTCACCAGTTCGCCCAGATATTCCAGCTTCCAGTTATCTACACAAGTCCATTCATACTGGCCGTTGCTGCTGCCTCCGCCCCAGCCACCCCAGCCGCCCCAAGGGTCGTCGCTGGCGCCTACGTGTTCATCTTGACAAATACCGATAGTCAGTATTCCATCGCTGCCCACATCTACCTCAACCGAGTTCCAATAGTAGCCCGCATCAAACCAGTTCTTAGCAGCCGTTTGCGTATTGGGGATATACCCGCCAGGAGTCTGCGAACTGCCGCCACCCAAGTCCTCACGAGTAGCACCACTTGCAGCCAGCACTACCAACGAGTATTGATAGTCCGTCAATGTAGAAGCATAGAGTATCACCTTCTGATACTCCGTAGGGTCATCACTCATATAGTGATTATAATCATCGTCAGCCGAACCCGAACGGAAATAAGCCTGCACACTCAGACGATACCGACCCGGAACCAAACCCGTCAGGTCTTGATAAGAGTCGAACAGTCTCTGATAATGTTCACCGTTCTCGCCAGCGTTTCCACTCACACTAAACTGAGTACCCCACCAGCCACTCACGTCGTTATTGTCAAATCGGGGATTCATGATGTATGTGTCAGTCACATCAACCCATCCAGTATCAGCATACACCATAGAAGCAGCCATCCAGACCGCCATCGTAGTTAATAGACATGTAAATCTTGTTCTCATTTTTATATTTTTGCTTTTTACATTTTCCTTAGGGTGGCAAAGTTACACATAATAAATTGAACCGCCCCTTTGTTTTAACAAAAAACCACCAAACCCAATAAAAAACAACGTTTTTTAACATCGATTTCATGATAACCCACTCTCACGCATACACCAAGCGGCGCCGATATGGTGCCGCTTGTGTGTGAATATTGATAATGGTTTTTTACATTCTTGCTTTCTGTTTTTCGCCTGCTCCTGATCCACGATACTTGCTTTGTGCGGTGTTGAAGTTGTAACGGACTGAGAACTTCACACGCTGTGAATCCATCTTGTTGGTCTGATTGATGAGGTGGTTGCCAAAATCAGTTTTCACATCGTAGTTGGCAAGTCCTGCCAGGTCGTGTCCTTCGAGACGCAGGACGAGTGCTCCGTTCTTCAGCAGTTTCTTCTGCACAGCTGCTTCGAGGTCGAAGACGACCTTGTTTAAGTAGATGTTTTCCGTATAACCTTTTGTGGAGACACCTGCTCCAAGTTCGAATTGCCATCCTGAGTTTAGGGTAAGGGTGTTCTGGAGCTGTGCGAAACCTATGGGCTTGGTATTGAATCGGGTGACACGTGTTCCTGTCGGTTCGCGTGGGTCTTGGACTTCGATAGACAGCCATTGTGGCTGAATGCCGATGGTGTAGTTCATGGTCCAAGGACCGATGGTTGGTGTCAGGTTCACCATTGCCGACATGGCGCGGAACGGTGTGTTGAGGTTACGAGGCTGCACGAGCACTACTCCATCGTTGCCATAAGGAGCCGACCAAAGCATGATGGCATCGTTCGTGCGGGTATAGTTGACCATGAAGGTAAAGAACCGCCATACTGCTGTGAAGCTGATGTCGTGTGACAACTCTGGCTGCAACTGGGCGTTTCCACTCTGCCAGGTGTAGCGGCTGTTGTAACGTATGGCACTTGAGAGTGATGAGAAACTGGGTCGCTCGGTCTTAGCGCTGTAGTTGAGCATCACCTGCACAGGGCCTAACACACCTGCATAGGAAACAGTTGGGAACCAGTTGCCGTAGTTGCGGCCTAGGTTATTAGCTGGAGCCAACGCATCTTCGTATTGATAGCGTACGTATTCATAGCGTACTCCTGCGCTGATTTGTCCTACCTTTGGAAGCATGAAGCCATAGGTGGCAAAGCCTGCATAGTTATCTTCCTTCACTTCGGCTGACGAAGCTGGGATGTTCACGCCACTGATATGATATTCGTCCGTGCGACGCGTGAAGGTCTCTTCGGTACCTGCCTGCACCTGCCCCTTCCATACGGGATATGAGAAGACTGCCTTGGCTGCATAGAGCTGTGCGTCGTTATTGCTGACGGTAAAGACATCGGTGTTGTAGGACATCGAACCCGTCTCGCCAGATGTTGATTTGAGGTAGGTTTCGGTACCGTAGTAGTCGAGGTTCACATCCACACCCAGTTTCTTGCCCACAGTACCGTTGTAGTAGAGGTTTCCGCCCAATGTATAAGAAGGATGATCGGCAAGACGGTCGTCTGTGATGGTGATGAGACGGTCGGTCAGCACACCATCCTCATAGACGTTGTCGTTGATGTATGTATGTCCACTTTCCTGAAGTTGTCTGCCCCACTCTATTTTTCCACCCATGAAGTGATTGTCAGAAATCTGCCAGTTGACACCTACATTGCTGTGCAGTACTTGAGTGTGTCCGTTAGCTTCGAGGTCGCCCTCTTCATGAAAGACGATGTTGCTGTATGTGGTCTTTTCCAAGTCGCTCAATTGACGATTGGTAGCCCGTGTATAGTTCACACCTGCAAAGATGTCCACACCACCCGTGCGGTAGTTCACATCGACAGCTGCACGTGGGTCGTTTCCTTCAGACCAACGAAGCGACTGTGCATCGGATGCGTTGAAGTTGAAGCCGAAACCCTCGCCTTGTCGCTTGACGGTACGAATGCGTACCACACTACGCACGTTTGCCTTATATTGCGCTCCAGGATTGGAAATCACCTCGATGTTCTGAATCTCGTTGCTCTGCAGACGGTCCAGCTCGCTGGCATCCGTCACACGGTGACCGTTGATATACACCTGTGGTGCACCACGTCCGATAACCTCTACCCCATCCTTTCCTTTCATCATACCAGGTGTCTTAGCCATCACATCGTTAGCTGTACCGGCATTCTCGAGCACAGACCCCTGTACATTTGTCTTCAGTCCTTCGCCCGTGAGTGTGGTTTTCGGCAACTGGCCCTTCACCATCACTTCGCCGAGCAGCTGTGTGTCTTCCTTCATGCGGATGGTCAAACCCTGAGCCGGTCGAAGGTCTTTCACATATAAGGTCTCATATCCTATACAGGTGAGTCTGAGCAATCCCTCGTTCTTGTCAGTCACAATACGGAACGCACCTTCCGCATCGGTCACAGCTCCTTGAATGAACATGGAGTCGGGCAATGATAGCAACACCACATTTACAAATGGGAGAGGCTCGCCCTGTTCGTCAATCACTTTTCCACTCACATCGTGTGTCTTGGCATTCATCGATGCCGACATCATCATCGCAACAAATACCGCTGCCATTTTTAAGTAAATCGTTTTCATATCCATAAAGTTCTTACGTTTTTAATTTTTGTTCGTACGTAAGACGCAAACCGGATGAAAACACTACAAAAAAACAATAAATTCTGAGAATTTAGACTTTAGTTTACGATGTCGCCATCAACTCGGACGCTGATGTACCCTGTTTCTGTATTGAAATAACCTTCACTTTTTGCCATAAGGTTAACAAATGTCGATAAGAATAAAGCAAACCTGTCACTATGAGGGGAGAGATTCAGGTGTACCTCTTGCTCGACACACATGTGGCACACCTTTTCGCATGTACCTTAGTCTTGCTTCAGTCCGAGATTAAACCGGAATTAGTCCTGAATTGCTCCTTAGGTTTTTCGCCCCTTCAAAAGCACTACAAAGGTACGAAATAATTTCTAAGTAACCAAGGAAAAAAGCATAATATTTTTGCCAAAAATTGTGATTTTGTAAACAAATATTTCATTCTGTAAAGTGTAGATATCAATCAATGCATTACAATCGTAAAAATCGTATTAGCTGTGACACTATCACGCAAACTTTCCAGAATTTGACCACAAATCAATATTATTGCTTTCTCCGAAGACGCACCACTTGATGACAGGGATTCGACGAATCACTTCATACATCAACGGTGTCAACGTGAATACAGCAACAGCGAGTATCAGATACATCGCCAAAGCCGCCAACTCCACCAAACACACCTTTATTATTATAAAAAGTATATCACATGATACAACAGCACCGTTACCCACCGGAGATTGTCAATCCAATGTTTTCTCATTTCGTGAGATAGGTGTTGACAGTTATTTTCTCCAACGTTTGAGCATAGGGAAGAAGCCATGAATCATCTGCTTGTACTCTTCCTTCGTCATAGGCTTAGGCATATTCTTGTTAACTTCGTCAACGAACTGAGCACAATGTTCGATCATCTCGTCCATCGTACAATCCTGAAGGAATTTGCCATCCTTATAACAATACATACAATAATCTTCGTTCTTACTACCATCAGCATTTGTGCCGAGCACATCGACGGTTAGCGGCATGCCGCAGCTCTGACAGAATTTGACTTTGTCGAAGTCCGTCACGACTCGGCCATCTTCGAGCAAGCTCGGATGGCTCTCACAGCTCCGTTCTTTCATATCCTTGTCCATAACCTATTAACCTAAATCACCACAGCTGTACCACTAGCAGCCACCATGAGCATAGATCCGTTAGCACCGATAGTTTCATAATCCAAGTCGATACCTACGATAGCATTGGCACCCATAGCCAAAGCACGTTGCATCATTTCATTCAACGAGGTATCCTTTGCCTCGATAAGTACCTGCTCGTAACTACCCGCACGTCCGCCTACGATGTCACGTATGCTTGCGAAAAAGTCCTTGAAAGCGTTAGCTCCGATAATGGTCTCACCAGTCACAATACCCTTATACTCACGGATGGTGTGACCTTCAATTGTTGGGGTTGTTGAAAGAATCATACACTTGTCTGATTTTATTCTGTTAAACTTATATCTAAGAATTAATAAAGATTCATAGTGAGCAACTGACAGAGCTGCTCGAGGTTTTCACGGTCGATGTCGTCAAAGGTAGCGAGATCTGTACTGTCGATATCAAGTACACCTACCACTTCCGACTCCTTATTATATATAGGCACGACAATCTCAGAGCGTGAAAGACTGCTGCAAGCGATATGGCCAGGAAACTGCTCAACATCAGGGACTACGAGCGACTGACGCTGTTTCCATGCAGAACCACATACCCCTCTACCATAGCCGATACGGTAACAAGCAGTCGGACCTTGGAAGGGACCAAGATACAACTGCGGTTCACTACCCTCTTTCGTCTTTACCAGATAGAAACCTACCCAAAAGAAGCCGAATGTTTCTTTCAGGGCTGCAGCAACATTAGCAAGAACGCTAATTTCGTCATGCTCGTCTTGAATCAGGAGTGCTGTGTCGGATAAGAAAGATGAGTAGAGTTCCTTTTTATTCATAATGCATAATGTAGAATACCCTTCTTTCCCCCTAAAGGGGGAGTCGGAGGGGGCCTTATCTCTGTACTCTTCCACTCGCATTTCCGCCAGCGAGGGCTTCCACTTCTTCAATAGATACGTGATTAAAGTCACCAGGGATGGTGTGTTTCAGTGCGCTGGCAGCTACTGCAAACTCGAGAGCTTCACCCTGAGTAGCTTTGGTAAGCAGACCGTGGATGAGTCCACCAGAGAAAGAATCACCTCCACCTACGCGATCAATGATAGGGTTGATATCATAGCGCTTCGACTGATAGAATTCTTGACCGTCATAGATGAGCGCTTTCCATCCGTTATGGCTGGCGCTGAAACTTTCTCGCAGAGTGCTGACTACATATCGGAATCCAAACTGTTCCTTCATCTGACGGAAGATACCTTCGTATCCGGCTGCATCGGTCTTTCCACCTTCCACGTCAGCATCAGGCTTGAATCCGAGGCAAAGTTCGGCGTCTTCTTCGTTACCGATACATACATCAACGTACTGCATGAGTGGTCGCATGATGCTGATGGCCTTTTCGCTCGTCCATAGTTTCTTGCGGAAATTGAGGTCGCAACTTACGGTAACACCGTGACGCTTAGCTGCAATGCATGCCTGACGCAGACATTCTGCACTGGCATCGCTGATAGCGGGTGTAATGCCGCTCCAATGAAACCAGTCAGCCCCCTCGAATATCTTATCGAAATCAAAATCATCTGGTTTAGCTTCAGCGATGCTTGAGTATGCACGGTCATAGATGACTTTCGACGGACGCATCGAGGCTCCAGTCTCTGCATAATAAAGGCCTACACGATTACCTCCACGAGCGATGTAGTCGGTATTGACACCATAACGACGCAGAGCGTTAACAGCAATCTGACCAATCTCATGTTTCGGTAGTTTACTGACAAAATAGGCTTCGTGGCCAAAATTGGCACAGCTGATCGCAACATTGGCTTCACCGCCACCTGGTATGATGCAGAACTTATCGGCCTGCACAAATCGGTTGTTTCCTTCTGGACTGAGGCGAAGCATGATTTCGCCCATTGTAATGATTTTCATATTTATTATCTCGTTTTGATTTGCGATGCAAAGGTAATGAAAAATGATAAAATGGAAAAATTATAAAAAGTAAAAATGAAAAAAACGGTAAACAGTAAACAGTAAACAATAAACTTTTACTATCTTTGCAACGTAATGAGTTCTGAAGTATTCCATTTCAAGCAGTTTGATGTCCGTCACGACAGAAGCAGTATGCGTGTTGGAACGGATGGTGTGTTGCTGGGGGCATGGGCAGGCCATCAGCCTCTGGGACGCCTTTCTATCCTCGACATAGGTACGGGGTGCGGTCTCATTGCGCTCATGCTTGCACAGCGTTTCCCAGAAGCGCATATCACAGGCATCGATATCGATTTGCCATCCGTTGAAGAAGCACGTGAGAACGTGCTGAACGCTCCATTTCATGACCGTATCAAAATCCTACATCAAAGTCTTGCATCTTACACTCAACATCCAAAGTCCTTTACGCTTATTGTCTCAAATCCTCCTTTCTACGAAGAAGACACTTTAGGTTATAGTGACAGCAGGAATAAAGCCCGACATACCGCCTCTCTTTCTTTTGAACAGCTCATCGAAGGTGTTGATGCAAACTTGAGTATAGATGGTGAGTTCGATGTAATTCTCCCCTACTCTGCAGCCGAACGCTTCATCGGTATTGCTGCCATTCATAATTTATACCTATCGCGCAGATGTAATATCCGAGGTGGTGAAACCCGTCCGTTCAAACGCTGTCTGCTCGCTTTTACCCGTCATACCTCCGATACAACTTCTCAGACATCCTATTCAACACTCTCGCTTAATGACTCTCATGGTCATCGTTCGGCCGAATACCAGCAACTCACTCGCGACTTCTACCTGGACTGACCTCATTGATTTCTTCCTCATATCCCAATTCTTTTGTTCAATATCAGATATTCTTGTTTGTTATTGTTCTGCAATTCTCGAATTTCCCGTTTTTCTATATTTTAATTTGGTTTATTTTATAAACTTGTTTAACTTTGCAGCGTGATTCGAAGCACATCGTACCAAAACTGTCCTTTCTGCAGGAGGAGAGCGGCGGCACAAAGAGAGTAACAAATCAATAGTCCAACTAAACAAAAAAAGAAAAACAATGGAAGAAACAAAAAATATGACTGCCGAGCGCAGTCTGGAAATCATCACTCAGCAAATTGCACAAAGCCGCCATGCTGTCTCCAAGGTAACAGGGCAATCGCTCTTCATCTCCGGTATCTGCACGATGTGTATGGCTGTCGTCATCGCTATCATCAACTTTATTCTGATAAATCACGCAATTGTCGGACTAGGGCACCTGCTTTGGCTGGTACTCCCAATCGTCATTTGGCTCTTCTCACGTAAATATAATAAGGAACGCGCACACGCACCCGTTGATATTGTCGGTTCGTTAGTTGCCAAGACATGGTCGACATTCGCATGGTTCGTTATCGGCTTCTTTGTCATTGCTCTCATCTGGGGCTTTGTAGCAGCCCGAGTTCTGCCAATCGAATCATGGGCTGCCACACAAATCAAGGTTACCCCTGTCATTGTACTTTTGATGGGAATGGCCATCACGATCACAGGTCACATCTTGAAACAGCGCTGGTTGGTCATCTTCGGCACCGCTGCTGGTTTGATTTGCTTCATCTGGGAGCACTTTGGTATGGGCCAGACAATTGTGCTGATGCTCTCAGGAGAACCACATCTTTCCCTATCCGCACACGCTGCTACCACGATGCTGCCTTGCCTCACCATCTTCGTATTCGCCCTCGTTGGCCTGATGCTCCCAGGACTGATGCTCAAAAGACAGAAGTAGCCTATGTTTCCAACGTTAGATCCCCTACTCCACTCTGAGTTGCGACTGGCCGTGATGTCGTTGCTGGTCAGTACGGAAGAGGCCGAGTTCCCGTATATCAAGGAGCAGACGGAAGCTACGGCAGGCAACCTGAGTGTGCAGATTGACAAGCTGTCGGCAGCGGGTTACATAGAGGTGGAGAAAACCTTCAAGGGCAAAAAGCCTTGCACCATCTGCCGCATCACCCCTACAGGTTTGAAAGCTTTCGAAGATTACATCCAAGCACTGAAAACTTATCTGAACATAGGAAAATAGTCAAGAGCATATTATAAGGTATAATTCTCAAACGTATGAAAAAATATCGCTCTTCAATCATCCTGTTTCTAGTATTCGAGGCCATTGCCGTCTGGCTGTGGTTATCTACAGGAAATCTGTTCTTCCTCCTCAACTTCTCGTATATAGGTATCTGCATCGGTTTAGGGGGAGTGCTATTCGCTGTAGGTTGGAAGTATGCCCGAGAGTTTACTCAGTTTAGTGTTGGCTCTTATCTGTTGGTGTTCCTCGGCCTGATATGCCGTGAGAATATGCAGATTGAGGGGCTGTGGTACTATCTGCTCTGTGGAATTTGGGGAGCAGGAACCATACACTATGCTATTGCTAAGTTCTTTGGCCCACTCTTGTTTGGAAGAGGCTGGTGTGGATTTGCCTGTTGGACGGCCATGATCCTTGACCTTCTGCCATATAAACAAACGAAGGCTTCAAGAAAGAAATGGGGCTTTATCCGATATATCATGTTTGGCTTATCATTAGCAGTTGTTCTGCTTCTTTTCGCGCTTGACAAAGCCAATACCCACACCATGTTCTTGTTGTTCGTAGCCGGGAATATCGTCTATTATGCAGTCGGTATATTGCTTGCCATTCTTCTGAAGGACAATCGTGCCTTCTGCAAATACATCTGTCCGATAACCATATTCCTCAAACCAATGAGCTATTATTCCCTGCTTCGCATCAAATGCAACGAGGATAAATGTATCAATTGCGGAAAGTGCCTGAAGGTATGTCCGATGGATGTAGATGTGAATAAGAACTCACGCAGTCGCAAAAATGCCACAGAATGCATCCTCTGCCAGAAGTGTACGAAGGTCTGCCCGACAAAGGCACTGACAATCTGAATTAACGATGATACATTATGCTTTAGAAATTAACTGTGAAACATTATTTAATATAGAGGAATGGCTTAGGAATCAACCTAAGCCATTCTTCGTTTTTGCGGTCCTACTAGTGGAACAAAAGTTCCCATTAAGGGGACCTGTATCTATAATTATTGATAAATATCTCTTCTCGTAGGGAGTGAACTGTGAAACTATAACGATTACTCTACGAAATGGTCGTTATACCAACTTCCTTCATACACCTCACCATCAACTGTCGTGAGTTTGCCGTAACCGTTTCGCATGTCGTTTTTCCAATTTCCTTCGTACCTATCACCATTCGCCCAAATATAAGTACCATAACCTTCAGCTTTGCCTCGATGGAAATTGCCACTATAGCGGCTACCACTCGAATAGATATAGGTACCCGATCCTTCACTCTTACCATGCTCCCATGAGCCTGTATAGCGGTCACCATTCGGATATTCCATCGTACCTTCACCATCAGGCAGACCCTTCTTAAAGTTTCCTGTGTACTTCTCAGTGAACTCATTGATAGCCACACCTTCGCCTTCGAGCCACCCATCCACGAACGTACCTTCTTTCATCGAGCCGTCTGGAGCAAGATACTTACCCTTTCCATTCGGATGACCGTTCTTATACATACCCTCATAGTATGCACCATTCTTCCAACGATAAGTTCCTTTGCCGCAAGGCACACTGTCGACAAACTCACCTTCGAACGAGTTTCCATTCTCCCAAGTGTATGTACCTTGACCATTTGGCAGGTCACGCTTCCATTCACCTTCGTACGTACAACCATTCGTCCACGTCATCTTACCCTGACCCTGACGCACGCCGTTCACCCAATTACCTTCATACACGCTGCTATCAGCATAAGCAAATCGGGCAATTCCGCTCACTGGTTTTTCTGCTACTTTCTCACCACATGATGCCAGCACAAACAGCGCTGGCAACAATAGATACAATATCTTTTTCATTGCGTTATTGTTGATTTGGCTGCAAAATTACAAAAAATTTGGTTAAGTGAGTACAATAAAAGCTTGTTTTTATTGTCGAGCGGTAGAATTTTATCCAAATAATTCATAATTCATAATTCATAAT
>JAGAAL010000011.1 GCA_017615245.1 Bacteroidaceae bacterium | reverse complement strand
CAATAATTTATTTACAATCGTAATACACAAATTGACAACTGTACTTTACAAAATGATATATTTGTTTACAAATCCATATTTTTTGGACTGATTTTTATACTTTTTCGTTTGGTTATGTCGGAAATATTTCGTACCTTTGTAGTGCTTTTGAGAGGCGAAAAACCTAAGGAGCAATTCAGGACTAATTCAGGATTAATTCCGAATTAAAGCAAGTCTAAGAGACATGCGAAAAGGTGTCTCATATGTGTGTTTAGCAAGAGGTGTATCCGGATTACTCCGGTACTTCGGCAAGCTCAGTACAAGTCATAGTGACAAGGTTGCAAAATTCTCATCAGTAAGAGCTGCTTTTGACATGCGACATGAATACCTCTTTATCTCAATTATTTGGTAAAAAGGAGTGTATGGTAAGGTAAATTAATGAACTCATGCCAGAAAATTTGTACAAGTCATTTTTATTTACTAATTTTGCAAACAAAAGTTGGAGAATAATTGGGGAGAAAGACTCCAGAAATATAAAAAAAAACGAGGATTAGGAAAATAAAACGGAACGTTTTACGTTATTAAGTAAGTATGAAGAGATTGCTAGGCATTATCGGAGTGGGTATCGTGATTACCGTGATTGTTTCGTGTTCTGCGAGTAAGAACACGGGACTGAGCCGTCGTGTGCAAGCATTCAAGACTCAATATAACACATACTACAACGGTAGCGAAGCGTTCAAGGATGGCTATATGGCGCAGCGTGACGGTAATAAGGACAACTACATGGAGATGTTGCCCTACTACATGATTGCCAACAAGAACACGGTGAATCTGGGTAGCGGACAGTTCGACCGTGCCATCGAGAAGAGCCAGAAGGCCATCAAGCAGCATAGCATCACGAAGAAACCTGAGGTGAGTGCCTCGAAACGTCGTACGGCGAAGGGCAAAGCCTGGCTGGCGCAGAAGGAGTATAACCCCTTCCTGCACAAGGCGTGGTTTCTGATGGGTAATGCTCAGTTTCAGAAGGGTGAGTTCTTCGAAGCAGCTTCTACGTTTGCCTATATCCAGCGCCTGTATTCCACGAAGCCCAACATCGTAGCCAAGGCCCGTGTGCTGGAGGCGAAGTGTTATGCCGAGATGGACTGGATATATGATGCTGAAGACCTGATTGCGCGTGCTGAGCGAGATAGCTTCCCAACGTCGTTGAACGGAGCGAAGGCTGCTATCCTGGCGGATTGTCAGATACGTCAGCAGCGCTACGAGGAAGCCATTCCGAATGTGCAGAAGGCCATCAAGCGTCAGAAAGGGTCGAAGGAGAAGGCGCGCTTGTATTTCCTGTTAGGACAGCTGTATCATGAGGTGGGACAGGACGAGGAGGCTTTCAAGGCTTTCAAGAAGGTCTACTCGAAGAATCCGCCTTACGAACTGGAGTTCAATGCCCGCATCAAGCAGTCGGAGGTGTTGTCGAAGGGGCAGTCGAAGCAGATGATTGCCAAACTGAAACGTATGGCCAAGAGTTCGAAAAACAAGGACTACCTGGATCAGGTGTACTATGCTATCGGAAACATCTACCTGGCCAACGGTGACACGACTCATGCCCTCTACGCTTATAAAGACGGTGTGGAGAAGAGTACAAGAAACGGCATCGAGAAGGGTGTCGTGTGGTTGCACTTGGGGCAGCTGTACTGGGACCGTGAGGAGTTCGTGAAAGCCCAACCTTGCTATGCAGGTGTGTTGAGCGTGTTCGATAAAGACCGTGACGACTATAAGGAAGTGAACGAGCGCTCGCGAATCCTCGACGAGTTGCTGCCACATGCCTCAGCCGTAGAGCTGCAAGACAGTCTGCAACTACTGGCGCAGATGGATTCGGTGGAGCGGATGAAGGTCATCAAGAACATCATTGAGGAACTGAAGAAGAAAGAGAGGGAGGAGGAAAAGAAGGCTGCAGAAGCAGCAAACGCTGCGAGAAATCCGCAAGGCGACCCTCAGAATCCTGCTATGCAGCGTCCGGGAATGAACAACCAGACACCCGCAGAATGGTATTTCTACAACCAAACCGTCGTACAGAGCGGAAAGACTGAGTTCCAGCGCCTGTGGGGTCAACGCCAACTGGCAGACGACTGGCGCCGCAACAATAAGACCGTGTTGGCATTGGACGATGAGTAAGAGGAGGAGGAAGAAGAGGTGGACACATTGGCACAGGACATTCCGGAAGAACTCCGAGACTCGCTCGCATTGACGGCTCCTACTGATTCGACAGCATTGGATTCTATCCCGCAGCCCGAACTTTCGGAGAAGGAACAAAGAGAGCTGGAAAAGCAGCAGGAGTATGAAAACGACCCACATCGTCCGGAATACTATCTGAAGGACATCCCATTCACGGAAGAGCAGATGGCCGCCTCGAATGCCAAACTGATGGACGGACTGTATAACTCGGGTATCATCTACAAAGACCTGATGGAGAACCTTCCGTTGGCGGAACGTACCTTCCTGCGACTTATGACGGACTTCCCTGACTTCGAACATCTCGACGAGACCTATTATAACATGTATCAGTTGTACTCACGATTCGGCTATTCGGACGAGGCAGCCACCTATCGTGAGAAACTGATGACGGAGTATCCTGAGAATGAACATGCCAAGCTGATTGCCGACCCGAATTTTGAGTTCAAGGGCCGATTCGGCAAACAGATTGAGGATTCCATCTATCAAGAGACCTACGATGCGTATGTGGCAGAGGAATACAATAAGGTGATTTCGAATGCGGACTATATCGCACAAGAGTATCCAGAAGGTGCGAACAGGGCACGATTCATGTTCCTCAGCGCGATGAGCCGTCTGAGTCTGGGCGACGAAAGCCAGTTCCTGAATGAGATGAAGGAAATCGTGACCAAGTATCCGCAAAGCACCGTCAGCGAATTGGCAGGACTGTATGTGAAGGGTCTGCAAAACGGACGTCTGCTGGCAAGCGGACGCATGAACAACGGTTCGATTTGGGAACGCAGAAGCTATCTGGACGGGGAAGCGCTGGAAGGCGACACCCTCTTCTCGGAGGAGAAAAACACGAACTGGATGTTCGTGGTGGCATACGAACGAGACAGCATCAATGAGAACCAGCTGCTGTTTGAGATGGCACAATACAACTTCTCGAACTTCACGATCCGTAACTTCGACATCGAGATGGAGAAGACTGAAGGTATCAGTCTGCTGAAGGTGAAGACCTTCCTGAACTACGACGAGGCCTACATCTATCTCCACCGCCTGACCAACAACCCCGAAATGGCTCGCAAGATGGAGGGCCTGAAGATGTTTATCATCTCGGAAGACAACATGAAGAAACTCACCAGGGGACTGAGCTATGCGGATTACTTTGAGTTCTATGATGAGGTATTCGACCGAGTGGGTAAACTGCAGTTTGACGACGACTTGCTCGATGATCCTCAAATGGAGATTCAAGACCCAGACGACCTGTATGAGATGGAGCGAGAAGCGAAAGACGATATTTACGACGATAACGATAACTTTATTTTCTAATGAACAACGGAACATTATTATGGGTGGATGATGAGATTGAATTGCTGAAAGCATACATCATCTTCCTCGAGAAAAAAGGATATGAAGTAGTTACAGCCACAAATGGTCGTGACGCTGTCGATATGTGTTCCGACCGGACATTCGACCTGATATTCCTTGATGAGAACATGCCTGGACTGAGCGGGCTGGAAACCCTGACGCTGATTAAGGAAATCAACAGCACGATTCCGATTGTGATGGTGACCAAGAGCGAGGAGGAGAACATCATGAACCAAGCCATCGGGTCGAAAATCGCCGACTATCTTATCAAGCCTGTCAACCCCAATCAGATATACCTCACCATCAAGAAACACTTGCACAAGCGTGACTTAGAGACCGAAGTGACGGATACGAGTTATCGTCAGAACTTCGGCAAGATAGGTATGCAAATCAACGACTCGTACAGTCTGGAGGAGTGGAAGGACGTGTATCGGAAGCTGGTGTATTGGGAACTGGAACTCAGTACGACGAACAGCGATATGACCGAAATGCTGAAGATGCAGAAAGCAGAAGCCAACCAAGGATTTGCCAAATTCATCAAGCAGCACTATCTCGACTGGATTACCAATCCTGAGAAGCGTCCGCTGATGAGTCCCGACATCTTCAAGCGCAAAGTGTTCCCCCTGCTCAACAACAAGGAGAAGGTGTTCCTGATTGTGTTTGACAACTTCCGCTACGATCAGTGGCGAGTTCTCAGTCAGGAATTGGCTAATGAGTTCACGTTCGATGACGACCTCTATATCAGCATTCTCCCTACTGCTACCCAGTATGCCCGAAATGCCATCTTTGCCGGACTGATGCCCATCCAGATTGCGGATATGTTTCCCGACCTGTGGGTGGACGAAGACGAGGAAGAGGGGAAGAACCTGAACGAAGCTCCGCTGATCGAGACACAGATTCAGCGTTATCGTCGGCACGACACGTTCTCGTATACGAAAATCAATAACTCTGCGGAGAGCGAGCGACTGGTGCAGCAATTCCGCACCCTCCAGACGAACGACCTCAATGTCATCGTGGTGAACTTCATCGATATGTTGTCGCATGCCCGAACAGAGTCGAAGATGGTGAGAGAGCTGGCATCCGACGAGACGGCGTATCGCAGCATCACGGCCTCGTGGTTCCGTCATTCGCCCCTTCGTGAACTGTTCTCGCTGCTTTCGCAGACCGATGCAAAGGTCATCATCACAACCGATCATGGAGCCATCAAGGTGAGCAACCCATCGAAGGTAATCGGTGACAAGAACACCAATACCAATCTGCGGTATAAGTTGGGCAAAAACCTCAACTATAATAAAAAGGAGGTGTATGAACTCAAAGATCCAGAGAAAGCAATGCTGCCTTCACCCAACCTGAGTACGACTTACATCTTCGCCACCAACGATGACTTCTTTGCATATCCGAATAATTACAATTATTACGTAAACTATTATCGAAACACCTTCCAGCACGGAGGTATCAGTATGGAAGAGATGCTGATACCGCTCATCACAATGGAAGGAAAGAAAAGGAGATAGAGATGCATATCACGATATCGTCATTGGAACATATACACGAGGCAGCCCGCCAGTTTATTGAGGCGATGGGTGACCATAAGATATTTGCTTTCTACGGCAAGATGGGAGCTGGCAAGACCACCTTCATCAAAGCAGTTTGTGAGCAATTAGGGGTCACCGATGTGATTAACTCGCCTACCTTTGCGATTGTGAACGAGTATGAGGACAGCAACGAACGCCCTATCTATCACTTCGACTTCTATCGCATCAAGAAACCTGCTGAGGTGCTCGACATAGGATTCGAAGACTATATCAGTAGTGACAATCTCTGTTTCATGGAGTGGCCAGAATTGATAGGTGACTTCCTGCCAGAAGAGGCGGTGAAAGTCATGATTGAAGAGCAAGACGATGGAAGCAGGTTGGTTTACACAGAGGATTAAAGGAGAGAAACAAGCATGGAAGATTACGTACACTTACACGTACATACCGAATATTCGATTCTTGACGGTGCATCAAAGATTCAGAAGCTGATTGACAAAGCTATCGCAAACAACATGCGAGGTTTTGCAATCACCGATCATGGAAACATGTTTGGTGTGAAGGAGTACTTTGATCTCTGTAATGAAGTGAACTCAAAGCGCGAAGAGCAAGGATTAGAGCCTTTCAAGCCTATTTTCGGCTGTGAGGTCTATGTAGCCGCCAATAAGAAGGAAGGACGCGACAAAGATAAAGACCGTCGTCGCTACCACCTGATTCTTCTCGCTAAAAACGAGCAAGGGTATCATAACTTGATTAAGATTGTCAGTCGGGCTTGGGTAGATGGGTTTTATAACAAACCACGAACTGACCACGATGACTTGAAGACGTATCATGAGGGCATTATCTGTTGTTCGGCTTGCATCGCAGGAGAACTGCCTGCCAACATCCTTGCAGATAATATTCAGGCTGCCCGTGAGACGATAGAATGGTACAAAAGTGTCTTTGGGGACGATTATTACATAGAACTCCAGCGTCACGAAGTGAAGAACCCCAATCAACATGCCAATCGTGAGACATTCGGCCTGCAACAGCGTGCCAACAAGGTGATGATTGAACTGGCGCATGAATATGGGGTGAAACTCATCTGTTCGAATGATGTACACTTTGTGAATGAAGAAGACGCTGAGGCTCACGACCACCTACTCTGCCTATCTACAGGTAAGGATCTGGATGATCCTAATCGCCTGATTTATTCAAAACAGGAGTGGTTCAAGACAAAGGAGGAGATGAACGAAATCTTTGCGGATGTTCCTGAGGCGTTGAGCAACACGATTGAAATCTTGGATAAATGTACGACCTATAATCTCGATTCCGACCCTATCATGCCATTTTATCCGATTCCTGAGGAATTCGGAACAGAAGAACAATGGCGTCAGAAGTTTTCGGAAGAAGACCTGTATAAGGAGTTTACCAGCGATGAAAACGGAGAAAATCAGCTTCCCGAAAAGGAAGGGCTGGCAAAAATCCATAAGTTGGGAGGCTACGAGAAGTTGTATCGCATTAAGTTCGAGGCCGACTATCTGGCAAAGTTAGCATACGAAGGAGCAGAACGGATTTATGGTAATCCGCTCAGTCAGGAAGTAGATGACCGCATCCGTTTCGAACTGCATATTATGAAAACGATGGGATTCCCAGGGTACTTCTTGATTGTGCAGGACTTTATCAATTCGGCTCGTGAGAAACTGGGTGTTTGGGTTGGTCCTGGACGTGGTTCGGCTGCAGGTTCTGTGGTAGCATATTGTTTGGGTATTACACGAATAGACCCTTTGAAATATGATTTGCTGTTCGAACGTTTCCTGAATCCCGACCGTATTTCCTTGCCAGATATCGACACAGACTTCGATGATGATGGACGCGGAAAAGTGCTGCAATGGGTGATGGATAAATATGGACACGAGAACTGTGCGCATATCATCACCTACGGAACGATGGCAACCAAGAACTCCATCAAGGATGTGGCGAGAGTGGAAAAACTGCCTTTAGATCGTACGAATCAATTGTGTAAAGCTATTCCTGATCGTCTGCCCGATGGAGCAAAGATGAATCTTCCAAATGCCATTAAGTACACTCCAGAGTTGCAGCAAGCAGAGTTTTCGACAGACCCGCGAGAAGTGAATACCATCAAATATGCAAAGACGCTTGAAGGAACAGTACGCAATATAGGTATTCACGCTTGTGGTTTTATTATTTGCCGCGATCCAATTTCCGATCATGTGCCCATCAGTACAGCAGACGACCCGGATTTCCCAGAAATTAAGACAGCCGTAACACAATACGACGGGCACGTTATTGAGTCAACAGGGTTAATCAAGATGGACTTCCTGGGCTTGAAAACGTTATCGGAGCAGAAAGAAGCGGTCAACAATGTGAAACTGACGAAAGGTATTGATATTGATTTGGACAATATACCTATTGATGACGAATTGACGTTCCAGCTTTATCAGCGCGGGCAGACTGTGGGAACATTCCAGTTTGAATCGGCAGGTATGCAAAAGTACCTGCGGGAATTGAAACCAACAGTTTTCGAAGACCTGATTGCGATGAATGCCCTCTATCGTCCAGGCCCGATGGAGAAGATTCCAAACTTCATTGCCCGAAAACACGGAAAGGAGAAAATCGAATACGACATTCCTTGCATGGAGAAATACCTGAAAGATACGTATGGTATCACGGTTTATCAGGAGCAGGTGATGTTGCTCGCGCGCCAGTTGGCGAACTTCACACGTGGCGAAAGTGATGCGTTGCGTAAAGCGATGGGAAAGAAGAAGAAGAAGATTGTTGACGCCATGAAGCCTCAGTTTATCGAGGGAGGTAAGAAAAACGGTCACGATGAGGCAACGCTGGAAAAGATTTGGGGAGAATGGGAGAAATTTGCTTCGTATGCGTTTAACAAATCACACGCAGCATGCTACTCATGGGTTGCCTACCAGACAGCCTATTTGAAAGCACACTATCCTGCTGAATTTATGGCAGCTCTGTTGACTCGCAGGCGTGATGATATCAAGGAAATCACGAAACTGATGGATGAGTGCAAATCGATGGGTATCGCCACACTTGGTCCTGATCTTAACGAGTCGTTTGTCAATTTTGGTGTGAACCAGAAAGGAGAGATACGTTTCGGACTTGCAGCTATTAAGGGTGTAGGTGAGAGTGCGGCTCAAGCCATTATTGATGAGCGAATGAAGAATGGTCCGTTCAAAGACTTTTTCGATGTGTTTGAACGTCTCAATTACAATTCGCTCAACCGTAAATCGATGGAAAGCCTCATTTGGTCAGGAGCCTTCGACTCATTCAAGGTGCCTCGTGAGTTGTTCTTCTCTCCCTCTGCCAATAACGAACTGTTCCTTGACACATTGTTGCGTTATGGGAATAAATATCAGGCAGACAAATCAGAAGCACAGTTTGGTTTGTTTGGCGCAATGGAGGTAGAGACGGTACGTCCTTCGCTGCCTAGTGAAATTTTGCGGATGAGCGATATTGAACGTTTGAACAAAGAACGCGATTTAGTAGGTATCTATCTGTCTTCCCATCCGCTCGATGAGTATTCGTTCATTATTGAACATGTCTGCAATACCAGTCTTGATGAATTAGACGACTTGAAAAGTTTGCAATCCAAAGCAGAGATTACGTTTGCTGGCATTGTGACAGAAATCAAGACAGGCACATCAGCTAAAGACGGAAAGCCTTACGGATATGTGAAGTTAGAGAGTTTCAAGAGTTCACATCAGTTTAGACTTTTTGGCACGAAATGGACCAATATACGGCATCTGTTTAACGAAAACGAGATAATCTTCGTGAGGGCACAGGTGGTTCAACCTTGGAAAACATCGAGTTATCTCGACCTTTCAATAACATCAGTCGATTTATTATCGGAAGTAAAGAATCAGTTGCTGGAACGTATTACACTCTCTATTGCGCTGGAAAACCTAACAATGGAGCTAGTAAGCGAGTTGGCAGATTTGGCAGATAAATATAAAGGTAAGACTAAACTCGACTTCGTCATCAACGAACCAGGCGAACGAGCCATCGAACTCCATGCAGACCGTTCGATAGAGGTGACGAGTGAGTTTACACATTATATCAACAATCACTCAGACGTCATAGAGTTACAAGTAAACTGATTCAGACTTTAGACATTAGACTTTATTTATCAAATTATTATCATATGACACGTTCGAAACTCAACAAGAAACAGCTAAAAGAGAAAGTGATAGACTTTCTTTCGAGTCGTCCTCGCGAGACGTTCACATTGAAGCAGCTATTTAGTTCGCTGCGCCTGACGAGCCATCCATTAAAGATACTTTGTGTGGATGTGCTCAACGAGTTATTGGACGATGACCAGATATTCCGCAACTACGATGGCGAGATTGCTTTCAACGGCCAGACGAAACAGGTTGCAGAAGGAGTGTTCCGCTGTCTGGGAAGACGTCGTAATCTGGTTGAGACAACCGATGGGCTATCTGTATTCATCAATGATGATGATACACTCCGCGCGTTGAATGGTGATAAGGTTAAAGTGACGATATTTGCCACACGAAAGAAATCTGACCGTTTGAATGGCGAAATTATCGAAGTGTTGGAGCGCAGCAATAAACCTATTGTAGGTGTGCTGCAAATCAATCACGGGGTAGCATTTCTCGTTCATCCTGACGGCTCATTACCTTACGATGTGTTTATTCCAGAAAGTCAGTTGAAGGGCGGTAAGAACGGTGATAAAGCATCAGTCCAAATCGTTGATTGGCCTGAAAATACTCGGAATCCGATAGGTGTTGTCAAAGAAATCTTCGGCAAAGAAGGGGAGAACGAAACAGAGATGCATGCTATCTTGGCTGAATATGGGTTGCCTTATTCGTATCCAAAAGAAGTAGAACGCTATGCGAATAAGATTAGTGATGTCATTCCTGAAGAAGAATTAGCCAAGCGTGAGGATTTCCGTAACGTTACTACTTTCACCATCGATCCACGTGATGCAAAAGACTTCGACGATGCACTTTCAATCCGTCCGCTCGAAAAGGGACGTTATGAAGTGGGTGTTCACATTGCTGATGTGTCGCATTATGTCCTAGAAGGTTCGGTCATCGATAAAGAAGCACAGCAACGAGGTACATCTATTTATTTGGTCGACCGTACAATTCCGATGTTGCCTGAACGGCTCTGTAACTATATCTGTTCATTGCGCCCAGACGAAGACAAATTGGCCTTCTCTGTTATCTTCGATATGGATGAAGACGCAAAAGTATATAGTTCGCGTATTGTTCATACAATCATTCGCAGTAATCGTCGTTTTGTGTACGAGGAAGTACAAGAAATCCTCGAACAAAACGGTGAGGCGGATGATATAGAAGGACACATCCCTGTTGCAAAAGACAAGCGGAGAGGTGAATACTGCAATGAGCTGATAACCCTCAACCGTATGGCTCATAAACTGAAAGCGAACCGTATGTACACTGGTGCCATTGATTTCGATCGTGAAGAAATTCGCTTCGAGATAGATGAAAAGGGTAAACCTATTAGCGTTTACTTCAAGGTGGCCAAAGATGCCAATAAACTGGTGGAGGAATTCATGTTACTGGCTAATCGCACTGTGGCCGAGAGTGTCGGAAAGGTAAAGAAAGGACAAAAAGCGAAAGTGCTTCCTTATCGAGTTCACGACTTGCCCGATCCTGGTAAACTCGATAATCTGGCTCAGTTTGTTAAGCGATTCAAATACAATATTATTACACAAGGTTCGAAGACAGAAGTGGCTAAGAGTATCAATAAGTTGCTGATGGATGTACGTGGAGATAAGATTCAGAACCTTGTAGAGAATGTATCACTTCGAGCCATGATGAAAGCGAAGTATAGCACTCATAACATAGGGCATTATGGTTTGGCATTTGACTACTACACCCATTTCACCTCTCCTATTCGTCGATATCCCGACCTCATGGTTCACCGCCTCCTGACACGTTATGCAGAAGGTGGCGCAAGTGCAAGCCAGAAGAAATATGAGGGCTTGTGCGAACATAGTTCGGCGATGGAACAATTAGCTACTGCTGCTGAGCGCGCTTCCATTAAATATAAACAAGTGGAGTATATGAGCGAACGACTGGGTGAGGAATATGATGCACATATCAGCGGTGTAACAGAAGCAGGTGTTTATGCAGAAATCAATGAGAATCATTGTGAAGGCTTCATCGCAGTCCGGTTCCTTGCTCCTGATGAGACATTCGACTTTGACGATAAGAGCTATTGCCTCATCGGACGTAAATCTCATCATCGATTCTCTATAGGTGACGAGATACGTATCAAAGTAGCGAAAGCGAATTTATTCCGAAAAACATTGGACTTCGATTTTATTAAGAAATATGCTAAATAACCCCATCATGAAGCATTTCCTCTTTTTTGTTCTTCAATTTTTAATTTTCAGTTTTCCGTTTTCAACCTTACAGGCTTCCCCCTTGAGGGGGGACGGGAGGGAGGCTGTTACCATCACAGTTACCAATCCACTCTCTATGCCACGCGGTACAGAGTTGGCTGAGGTGGATGCAAGTTTGATTAAGGCCCAACTCGATGGTACTTCTACCTTCTTTATCACCGATGCAGACGGAAAAGAAGTACCTAGTCAGCTTACCTATGATGGTAAAGTTATATTTCCTGTAGGTGTGCCTGCCAAAGGGAAATCTGTTTACTACGCCAAGAAAGGTCAGCCTGCAGCTTACGAAGCAATGGTCTATGGACGTCAGTTCCCCGAGCGTGTTGATGATATGGCTTGGGAGAATGATAAGGTAGCTTTCCGCTGCTATGGTCCTGCTCTGCAGCGTAATGGAGAGCGTGCATGGGGATATGATGTGTGGAATAAACGTACTTCACGTCTCATTGTTGAAGCCCGCTATGCGAGCGAACTCGACCCCGATATGCAACGTGCCATTCAGAAACTGCGTAGCATAGGCCAAGGTGATCTTGCAGACGACCTATATAATGCCATCAGCTACCATGTGGATCATGGTGACGGAATGGATTGCTACAAAGTAGGTCCTACTCTTGGATGCGGTACTGCGGCCCTTTATGTCAACGAACGCATTATGTATCCTCGCTGTTATACGGCTTACGAGATACTCGACCGAGGTCCTTTGCGTTTCACAGTCAAGTTAGCTTATGGAACAGAACACATCGATGGAATGGCGATTTTTGAGACACGCATCATCAGTCTTGATGCCGGTTCACATCTCAACAAAGCTGTTGTCAGCTACTCAGGCTTAACTCGTCCCACACCCCTCGCAGTAGGTATTGTAGTTCATAATGAGAATCCAAATGCATACGTGCAAAATAATACTGGTGGTTACATGTGCTACGAAGACCTGGGCGATCCTACCCAATATAAGGAAAAGTACCGAGCCAAACAGAATCAAGACTTCGGACATATCTATGTCGGGACAGTTTTTCCACAAACGATGAGTGCGATGAAATATCAGCCAGAAAACGGACTTCCTGGTGCGTATGGTCATATTTTAGCCATTTCATCGGTCGCTGATACGACTCCGTTTACTTATTATTTTGGTTCAGCTTGGGATAGAAACGAAGAAACCAGTATTTTTTCGCTTACTGATTGGGAAGCTTACCTTAGTACCTTTGCACAGCAAGTGAAGAATCCTTTAAAAGTCACAGTAAAATCGTAGTTTTTTACAATGAAACTTCATCCAGTGATGTTGGTGGGCACGGGTTCTGATGTCGGAAAAAGTGTGCTTTGTACCGCCTTGTGTCGTATCTTTCTCCAGGATGGTTATCACCCTGCACCTTTTAAGGCTCAGAATATGGCTTTGAACTCGTATGCAACCCCCGATGGTTTGGAAATCGGAAGAGCACAAGCAGTTCAGGCTGAAGCAGCCAAGGTTCTCTGTCATACGGATATGAATCCGCTATTGTTGAAACCTAATTCTGAACACACTACTCAAGTGGTATTGAATGGGAAACCTATTGGTAATCGTTCAGCGTATGAATATTTCCGTAAGGAGGGACGTGAGGAGCTACAACAAGAGGTGCATGCTGCATTTGATCGTTTGGCATCTAAGTATCATCCGATTGTGATGGAAGGCGCAGGGAGTGTTTCTGAACTGAATCTGAGAGATACAGACTTGGTCAATATGCCGATGGCTCGATATGCGAATGCTGATGTAATTCTTGTGGCAGATATTGATCGTGGAGGAGTCTTTGCATCTTGCTACGGGAGTGTGATACTCCAGACTCCGGAAGACAGAATGCGTATCAAGGGAATCATCATCAATAAGTTCAGAGGCGATATCCGTCTGTTTGACGAAGGGCGGCGTATGCTGGAAAACCTGTGCGGTATACCTGTTTTGGGGGTTGTTCCCATGTTTCATGATATTGTCATAGAGGAAGAGGATTCTGTGCAATTAGCTCAGAAACATCGGGATCTGATGGCTGGCAAAATCAATATTGCGGTTGTTTTACTCCGCCACATGAGCAACTTCACAGATTTTGATGTACTGGAACGTGATGAACGCATCAATCTCTTTTACACTAATCAGGTAACTGATATTGAACAGGCAGACATAATCATCCTCCCTGGTACTAAGTCTACGCTCGATGACTTGTACGAACTGCGTAGGAATGGAATGGCTCAAGCTATTATTCAAGCTCACAAACAAGGTCGAATGATAGTTGGTATCTGTGGAGGTTATCAAATGTTGGGAACTACAGTAAGCGACCCAGATGGTGTTGAGGGTACCATTGCTCAGTTGCCAGGATTGGGAATATTGCCCATTTCAACGATGATGCGAGGTGAAAAAGTCACTCGTCAAATTGAGTTTGAGTTCGAAGGAACGATGTGTAAAGGTTATGAAATCCATCAAGGTAACAGCGGCCAACTTATCTGTCAAGCAGAACATTGTATAGGTACGTATATTCACGGTTTCTTTGACAACTCGGTGGTGGTTAAGTCAATTCTAAAAATGGCAGGAATTCAGCATAAGACAACTCATCCATCACTCAGTATAAATGAATTCAAGGAGAAACAATACGATGAATTGGCAGATTTTGTACGAAAACATGTAGATATTAACAAGTTATACTCCATATTGAGTAGCAATGATTAATGGGCACGGCGACGATATCTATCGTTATAAAGACATACGTATCAATTTCTCATCGAACGTCTATAACGACTTCGATCATGAGGACCTATTCTGTCATTTAGCAGATCGGTTGGATTGTGTCAAGAATTACCCAGAACCAGCTCCTGTTCAATTAGAGAAACACTTGGCTTTGTCTTTGGGGCTGCAACCTGATGAATTGATGGTTACCAACGGAGCTACAGAGGCTATTTATTTGATTGCGCAGACTTTCCGTCGCAAACATAGTGCCATCCTGATGCCGACTTTTTCAGAATATGCTGATGCTAGTAGGCTTCATGAGCATCAAGTAACGAATATATACCAATTGGAGCAGATTCATGTTGGTTTTCAGATGGTGTGGTTGTGCAATCCTAACAACCCTACAGGTGCTGTGATGGATAAGGAGGCACTTGTTCAGAGTATCTGTCAGCATCCTAATACCTTATTTATTATTGATGCGAGTTATGCCAAGTATACGGATCACCCATTGCTCTTGCCCTCAGAAGGATGTGAAATGTCCAATGTTCTGATGTTGCACTCTATGACAAAGGAATATGGGCTTCCCGGCTTGCGATTGGGGTATGTGACAGGGCCTGCGAGCCTTTTGGAAGATGTACGAAGGCAACGTATGCCTTGGTCGGTCAATCAGATTGCTATCGATGCGGCAAACTATTTGCTAGTTCATCAGGACGAATTTACCATCGATTTAGCGTCTTTAATGGCTGAACGGGAGCGAGTTGCGCAGCAGTTGAGCCAGTTGGGTGGTTTGCAAGTGTGGCCATCCGATTCCCATATTCTTTTATGCAGATTGACGATTGGGAAAGCATCTGCTCTCAAAGACTATTTGGCGCAGGAATATGGTATTTTGATTCGTGATGCCTCTAACTTTGCTGGCCTTGACAGCAGTTATTTCCGCATTGCCGTGCAAAGTCGGGCTGAGAACGACGAACTAATCCAAAGAATATCAGAATGGATTGCTCAATAATATATCTTTTGTTGATTGCGTGGTTGCTTGATTTGCTCATTGGGGACCCTACATGGCTTCCACATCCTGTTGTGCTCTTTGGAAAGTGGATCGCGTGGGGTGAGCGGCTGCTCAATAAGGGGCAGCATCGCATGATGAAGGGAGCGGTGTTTGTGGTTTTCTCAATAGTAGCAGTCTTTGTCCTAGCTGTTGTCTTATTTCAATGTCTTGCTGCCTATCCCGTTGCTTATTGTGTGTTCAGTATACTCCTCATCTTTTTCTGTTTGGCAGGACATACGTTGCGCAAGGAGGTACGTGATGTATTCAAGGCTGTGGATATCAGTTTAGAAGCTGGCAGAAAGCAGGTTGGTAGGATTGTGGGACGTGACACCAGTGAGTTGTCGGCTCAGGAGATACGCACAGCGGCATTGGAAACTCTAGCAGAGAATCTTAGCGATGGGGTTATTGCTCCCCTATTCTGGTTTTTGCTATTGGGTGTTCCTGGCATGATGACTTATAAACTCATCAATACCTTCGATTCGATGATTGGTTATCGCAATCAGCGTTATAAGGCTTTTGGGTGTTGGGCAGCTCGGATTGACGATGTTGCCAATTATATCCCAGCCCGTCTTACTGCCATCATGATTGTGCTGATAGGTTGGATTTGTTCAAAAGGAAAGGAATCACTTTCGAACCTTTTTCGATTTGTACTGAAATATGGCCCACAGCATGCTTCACCTAATAGCGGATGGCCCGAAGCAGCTTTAGCGGGCATTCTAGATTGTAGATTTGGTGGGCCTCACAACTATTTCGGTGAACTGGTGGTGAAACCATTTATTGGTACGCATCAGCGGACACTTACAACAGCCGACATGCATCTCAGCATCACCACTTGTTTTGTTGCAGAATTCGTTTTTGTGGTTTTGGTAGCTCTTGTGAGTTGGTTAGTTTACAGCTAACAAAACTAAGTAGAATACGGCTTCTAAGATGATAAATGTGGCACCGCAGCAGTCGCCTGTGTAGCCCTGAATGCGTTTGTGCATAAGGACAAACAGCCCAGCAGCAACGATGATAGCGGCAATGCAGGCATATCCCATATAAATCAGTAGGGCGGTTGGCGTATACACGATTGGGGTGAAAGGCAAAATGGCCAATGGGATGATAGCGAAAACGAGGCTATACACCTTTTCCCAGATGCTTACCCGAGCATACACCAATTGGTTCTTCGCGGATGCTTCTGTGCGGGCATAAGGCAGGAAGTAAATGATGGTGGAACTCATGTATTTGCATAGACTATCTACGGCAACGAACAAGAATGGTGTACCTATTTTTGGCATCAAAGCCGTGAGGGTGCTCCATAGGATAATGTAATACACGAGGAGGCTCAGTACACCATAGGTGCCGATATGTGAGTCTTTCATGATTGAAAGCGTGCGCGCTCTGTCTGTCCCTCCACCGAATCCATCCCAGAAGTCGGCAAATCCGTCTTCGTGCAATGCGCCAGTAAACAATACGCGAGCGCTCAAAGCCAAGATGAGACTTACTGTAACAGGAAACACCATCTGACTCAGCCAAAATACCAATGCCATCACGCCACCTGTCAGCCAGCCCATCAGCGGCCATAGAGGCACCACATGCTCATAATCTTGCTTCGTCACGTTGACAAGGCGCCAAAGAGGAATCCTTGTGAAGAAGGTAAGGGCTGCGATGATTCTTCTCATATCAGAAATATTTTGTAATTGCTGCATGTTGAAAATTGTCCATCTCGTTGAGCATATTCACGGCGCTCTGGATGATAGGATAAGCGCAGAGAGCACCCGTTCCTTCGCCCAGTCGCATGTTGAGGTGCAGAATGGGGTCGGCTCCCATCGCCCGAAGCATCAACTGATGTCCGCACTCGTCGCCACAATGCCCGAAGATGGCGTAATCCATAACGGAAGGCTCCAAATGCGAGGCTGCCAACATACAAGCCGTCATGATAAACCCGTCTACCAGCACTATCATCCCCAATTCAGCGGCGCGAATCATGCCCCCAATGGCAGCCACCATTTCGAAGCCGCCGAAATAGCGTATCGTCGTCTCCGTCCATTCGCGGCTTTGAGGCTGAATGCCATTCGCACAATTCTGCTGGTAGTGGACTACAGCTGCTTGCAGTATCTCCAGTTTGTGTTTCACTCCAGCGGCATCCAAGCCCGAACCTGCTCCTACACATGCTTCTAATGGCAGGTCGAGCATCAAGTGCATCCAAATGCTCGAAGGACTGGTGTTGCCAATCCCCATCTCGCCAAAGCAGATGATGTTGCAGCCTTCCTGTTTGCACTCGTTCACCTGTTCAGCTCCGATGGCTAAACAACGCTCATAGTCTGCTTGGCTCATCGCTGCTTCATGCAGGAAGTTATGAGTGCCGCGAGCCACTTTGCGGTCGATGATATGTGGATATTGCTTCGGATCGAACTCATAGTCCACGCCCACATCAACCACACGCAGCTTGAATCCATGCTGACGGCAGAACATGTTCACACCACCACCTCCGCGTCCGTAGTTAATCATCTGCTGCCACGTCACCTCACGGGGTGATTTCGATACTCCTTCGCGCTCGATGCCATGATCGCCGCCAAACAAGATGTGGCAAGGATGCTGCAGCGTGGGCGACAGCGTCTGCTGAATCAGTCCAATCTGTAGTGCCAGCGATTCCAGCTTGCCCAACGATCCTTTGGGTTTATTCAGATTATCAATCTTCTGTTGTAGCTCCTCTTTCAGACTCATTATCTATTGTCTATTCTCTTTTACCTTCACCTCTATTCCGCTCACCATCAGAATCACCTCATCTGCCTTCGAGGCGATGTATTGGTTCAGCCACCCCATCAGATCGGTAAATCGACGCTGCAAAGCGTTAGCACTTACACCGCCCATCCCTATCTCATTGGTGACGAAGATAAATGTTGCTTCCTGGCTGGTAAAGCGGTCGAACTCCGTCTTCAACTGCTCCAGCATCACGTCAACGTCTTCCTCATCATTGAAGAAATTTGTAGCCCACAGCGTACAGCAATCCACCAGCACCACACGCCCCGTCACGTCGTGTCGGCTCAGCTCGCGCTCCTCCTCGATGTTTGTCCACTGAGGTCCACGTCGCTCCTGATGACGCTTCACACGTTCTGCAAACTCATCATCCCACACATGAGCCGTTGCCATATACACAGGGTTGTCGCTCAGTTCAAGCGCCAGCTGCTCAGCCCTCGAACTCTTCCCCGAGCGCTGCCCGCCTGTTATCAGTATAATCTTTTTCATAAGCCGCTGATATTATAGTCTAAACCGCCCCACATCGCCAGGCTTGCGGATGCGCTGACGGCGATAGCCAGGAGCGAGATTGTATTCACGTTTGTAGGTGAGGTAAAGATTGTTGGCCGAGCCGATGCCCGAACGCTTTGCCACCTCGGCGACGGTCATGTCAGTGTAGCGCAGCAGCTGGTCGGCTATCCAAACCTGATACTTCTGGCGGAAGTCGATGCCGCGCATGCCCGTGAGGATGAACACCATCGAATCGATGTCGTCTATTCGCAGACCGTGAAGGTCGGCAAATGTCTGCAGGTCCGAGTTGCCGGCAGTCAGATACTGACAATAGGCGTCGAACAGCCGGATGCCCGTCGGCTCCGTATTCCGCTCGAACTCCACGTAGCTCACGTACCCGTCCTCCGCATACCGGCGCTTCTGCCTAAGCGGCGTGATAAACACGTTCTCGAACTTGAACTGCGGCTCGTCCTTCAGTTTCCGCTCCGTATAGTTGCGCGGAATGCCGCTCAGCCCGTGTGGCCTCCACTGCCTGTGTTTCCAGGCATCTCCTTTACCGTCTCTTCCCATAATCTTCGGCTATTTTATTCGTTTCAGTATAAATTTGGTGCAAAGATAAGCAGAAATATTCATCCTACCAAATTTTTTTCCCTAAAAACATACTGCAATATAATCTAATCCACGGCTGAGAATATTCCACACCCTGTAAATATAATCTCACTCACGGCGACGATTATTCTTCACCCTATAGATATAACCTCATACACGGCTGAGAATATTCACCACCCTGTAGATATAATCTCATACACGGATTAGATTTTATTACACCCCCTATAATATAATCTTATACACGAGTTAGATTATATTCATATACCGAGAAGTCTTCGCCGACTTCCCAGCGATGCTTACCGTGCCACAAGAAAAGCGCCGCAGACTGCTGCGACGCTCCTTATTATAATAATATATTACTCAACTTTCGCAAGTTGAAGGGAGTTAGATGTAATATAGCTGCTCTCCTAAGATAGGGGAGCTGTCACGTAGTGACTGAGGAGTATGAAAACGTTTTGGCCATACGCCTCCACCGCAAGCGGTCCCCCTCCTCTATCTTAGAGGAGGAACAGATAACTTCAAAAGAAGAGTTTGGTAAATGCGAAACATAACTAATATATTACTTATAATTTTGCTTCTCGTTTCTTTCTATAATTGTATGAACCGATGTAGCTTACCAATTCATCAAATAAACAAAATGCCTCAATATACATGTTCCCAGAAATCGATTTTGCTTCAACCATCTTTTTAATATCCTTCCATTTGTAGTTCTCATACGAAAAGAAGTGTTCTTTATTCCATACAGAAGGAATGGTCACATAAATATCTCCTTTTCCATATTTTCTTCTGAATTCAGTTGAAAAAGTTGCCGTCGCTATTATCATATATGGCGAAATCAAGCCTTTCTCCGCAATCTGTAGTGGTGTGAAATCATCAAAGTTCGGACTAACAACAATATGTGTTTTTTTGAAGAAGGTTCCACTTGTTTGGACAAAAAAGGATTCGTCATTGAAAACTGCTTCCGCTTTTTCATATAAGCCGCATATTTGTGACGCTATATAGGTACAGAACAAAATTGAACAGGTTAGATAACTATAATTAGAGTCATAATCTTCAGGTTTTGGGAACTTCTGAGCGAAAAGCGACATGGCTTCTGTGTAGAAATCATTTGTACTGTTATTTAAAATGTCTTCACTACAGTTTTTTGCATACTCAAATGCTACTTTTTGTGGGGAACACCCATTATTACAATATTGTTTTCCGTATTGTTCCAATACAACTTGTGATGTATAGAAAAATAATGATGAAGAACTACTTTGTGGCACAGTATTCAAGCAGAAATATAATAATCGTTGGCCTTCATTTCTTTTCACCAAATCTAAAAAGGTTTGAGCTAATAAATCAAAATCTGTCATTGGTTTTAGATATTAAAAAAAAGGCGGAACCATTCGATACTTATCTGAATTCTGGTACCGCCAAGTAACCATTACGGAAACAAGCACGAATAATCCACGCCCTATGAGCGTGAACTTTCAATCTGCTTGTTCTTTCCGTATCGAAGATTTGGCGGTTTCGAATTCAAAGAACAAGAGCAAAAGCTCAATATCTATGTAATAAGTACGAACAGAAACGCTATTCTGTAAGTTAATACTATTTTATTTATATATAATGTGTAAACACCCTAACTCATGCATTGAAGCAAATGAGTTAGGGTGTAAGGAAAACCTTAGTCCGCCAGCTTTGCCTTGATGAACTCGCGGTTCAGACGGGCGATGTTAGCGATGGTTTCACACTTCGGACATACGGCCTCGCAGGCACGGGTGTTGGTACAGTTACCGAATCCCAGTTCGTCCATCTTGGCTACCATTGCCTTGGCACGCTTGGCTGCCTCGGGACGTCCCTGTGGCAGGAGTGCGAGCTGGCTCACCTTCGAGCTGACGAAGAGCATAGCCGAGCCGTTCTTACATGCTGCGACGCATGCACCGCATCCGATGCAGCTGGCGCAGTCCATAGCCTCGTCGGCATCCTGCTTTGGAATGAGGATGGCGTTGGCATCCTGAGGAGCACCTGTACGTACAGTAGTGTAGCCGCCTGCCTGGATAATCTTATCGAAGGCTGTGCGGTCAACCATACAGTCCTTGATAACGGGGAAACCAGCTGAGCGCCAAGGCTCGACGGTGATGGTTTCGCCTTCCTTGAAGCGGCGCATATAGAGCTGACAGGTGGTAGCTCCGCGCTCGGTCTTGCCATGTGGCGTACCGTTGATATAGAGTGAGCACATGCCGCAGATTCCTTCACGACAGTCGTGATCGAATACGAATGGCTCTTTACCAGCTGCGATGAGTTCCTCGTTCATGATGTCGAGAGCCTCGAGGAAGGAGGTATCGTCTGGTATGTTCTTCAAATCGTGAGTTTCGAAGTGGCCCTTGTCCTTCGGACCGTTCTGCTTCCAGAACTTTATAGTGACATTCAAATTTTTAGCCATTGTTTTGAGTTTTTTAGTTTGTGAGTTTATGAGTTTATGAGTTCTTTGGAGTCTGGATGCCTCAACTTAAATATTAAAGAGGAGAGCATCTTATTGACCTCTGTATTCAAGTCCATAATCTCCTGACAATTTACATCATCAACATATCCGAAGCCATTAGAGAGGATTAACTGGGTTTCCAACTCGTTTGAAGAGCCGAGGGAGATAAACAAGAAATGCGAATGCTCCCTTTCAGTCTCTCTTCCATAACCTTCTGCAATATTGGAGGGAATGGAAACGCAACAACGACGCATCTGACTCACCAAGCCAAAACGCTCATCCTCAGGATAACGAGCAGTTATCTCGTAAACCCGACGAGCAAGCATCATACTCTTCTGCCAAACCGTTAATTCCTTGTACGTTCCCATATACGAACTTAAAAACTTATGAACTTAAAAACTTAAGAACTAATTTTTATAATTTCTGGTTTGTACCTTGATTGCTTCGTATTCGAGCGGCTCCTTGATGAGTTCAGGATCCTTGTCGGCACCCTTATACTCCCAACAGCCTACGTAGAAGTAGTTTGCATCGTCGCGCTTAGCTTCACCCTCTTCCGTCTGGTATTCCTCGCGGAAGTGACCGCCACATGATTCGTTACGTGATAACGCATCGTGAGCAACGAGTTCGCCCATGGTGAAGAAGTCACGCAGATGGATAGCCTTGTCAAGCTCTATGTTGAGACCATCCTTGGAACCAGGAACGAAGAGGTTCGTGTCGAACTCCTTCTGCAGCTCCTTCATCTTCTCGATACCGGTCTTCAGACCTTCAGCCGTACGACCCATGCCGACATACTCCCACATGATGTGGCCGAGTTCCTTGTGGATAGAGTCAACGCTGCGCTTACCCTTGATGTTCAAGAGGCGGGTGAGTTCGGCATCAACTGCCTTCTCTGCCTCAGCAAACTCAGGCAGGTCGGTGCTGACACGTGGCCAAAGCGACTGATCGGCGAGGTAGTTCTGAATGGTGTAAGGCAGTACGAAATAGCCGTCGGCCAAACCCTGCATGAGCGCAGATGCGCCGAGACGGTTGGCTCCGTGGTCGGAGAAGTTACATTCGCCGATAGCGAAGAGACCTGGGATAGAGGTCTGTAACTCATAATCTACCCAAACGCCACCCATCGTGTAGTGAATAGCTGGATAAATCATCATAGGCTTATAATACTTCACACCGTTGATTTCGTTAGCGAGGTCACCAGGATAGACGTCGGTAATCTCCTCGTACATATCGAAGAGGTTGCCGTAACGCTGCTTCATGGCATCGAGACCCAGGCGGTTGATACTCTCGGAGAAGTCGAGGAATACGGCCAGACCTGTGTTGTTCACACCGAAGCCTTTGTCGCAACGCTCCTTAGCTGCACGGCTTGCCACGTCACGAGGAACGAGGTTACCGAATGCAGGATAGCGACGCTCCAGATAGTAGTCGCGATCTTCCTCTGGAATCTCCCAACCTTCCTTGGTGCCAGCCTGCAGAGCCTTTGCATCTTCAATCTTCTTTGGTACCCAGATACGTCCGTCGTTACGAAGTGACTCAGACATCAGAGTCAGCTTCGACTGCTTGTCACCATGAACAGGAATACAAGTCGGGTGAATCTGTACGTATGATGGATTGGCCATATATGCACCCTTGCGGTAGCATTGTACGGCAGCTGTGCAGTTACAACCCATAGCGTTGGTTGAGAGGAAGTAAGTATTTCCATAACCACCAGTTGCAATCACAACAGCATTGGCGCTGAAGCGCTCCAACTTACCAGTTACGAGGTTCTTGGCGATGATACCGCGAGCCTTGCCGTCAACAATGACAACATCCTCCATCTCGTAGCGAGTGAAGAGCTTCACCTTACCAGCCTGCACCTGTGCAGAGAGTGCGCTGTAAGCACCCAGCAACAACTGCTGACCAGTCTGACCTTTTGCATAGAACGTACGGCTTACCTGTGCACCACCGAAAGAACGGTTAGCCAAAGTACCACCATATTCGCGAGCGAAAGGAACACCTTGAGCCACACATTGGTCGATGATGCTGTTACTTACTTCAGCCAAACGATATACGTTAGCTTCGCGAGCACGATAGTCACCACCTTTCACTGTATCATAGAACAGACGATACACAGAGTCGCCATCGTTCTGATAGTTCTTAGCTGCGTTGATACCACCCTGTGCAGCAATCGAGTGTGCACGACGTGGAGAGTCCTGGATACAGAAGTTGAGTACGTTGAAACCCATCTCACCAAGGCTGGCAGCAGCGCTTGCACCTGCAAGACCTGTACCAACAACGATGACATCGAGTTTCAGTTTATTCTTTGGATTGACCAAACGCTGATGAGCTTTATAGTTACTCCATTTTTCAGCTACTGGTCCTTCAGGAATTTTTGAATCTATATTGATAGCCATAATATTTACTTGTTTACTTGTTATTTAACTGCAAATGGAAGTAACTTGAAATCGCATTGGCCTACACAATCGGGGCAGAACCAGAAAGCGAGCACTACGAGAAGGAACAAGGCAATGATGATGGTGCTCCATACCTGACCAATACATTTCCAACGATTGAACCAAACGTGTCCGCTTAATCCAAGAGTCTGCATAGCTGACCACATACCATGAGTAAGGTGGAACCAGATGGCTACCAACCAAATGATATACAGGCATGAGAAGATAGGATTGCCGAAGGTCTGCTTCATGTAGCTGAATCCGTCGGTAGGTTCAAAACCTCCTTGCATAGGATTGCCGATAATCTCTGCAAACATCATGTTGTACCAGAAATTGAATAGGTGGAGTAATAGGCCTAATACAACGATAATACCCAATACAAGCATGTTCTGACTTGCCCATTCCACTTTCTCAGGCTTGTCTGTTACGGCATACTTGTTATTACCACGAGCCTTACGGTTTTGAACCGTAAGGATGAACGCATAGATGATGTGAATGACCACAAGGGCAGCCAAGCCCGTGGTAGCGGCAATCGCATACCAATTTGAGCCAAGCAATGTACAGATGGTGTTGTAGGCTTCTCCGCTAATCAAAGCCACGACATTCATACATCCATGGAAAGTGACGAAGAGAACCAATGCAATGCCTGTTACCGACATAATCAGTTTTCTTCCAATCGATGAATTAAATAACCACATAAATAAATTGTTTAAATGTTTAAGTATTGTTTGTTTTGATTTTTCCTTTAACAGTTCGATTAGGTTGCAAAGATAATACTTTTATCCGAAACACATAGTGTTGAGCTGAAAAAATAAATCGGTTGACCGAAAAAATATACTTTTTTTATCCCGTTTAGCAAGTAGAGAAGATATGAAGTACTGATTTTACACCTATATTTATTTACGCAAATGACTCATAAATTCCTCTTTCATCTCGCGCTTTTCCTCTTCAGTCATTTCGGGCAGGAAATAGTCGATTGTTTCCTGAAATGCTTGCGCTGCTTTCGTGCGCATCTGGGCTTTACCCGCACGAATGCCTGCCGTCAATTCGTTCTTTGGGAGCAATGCTCTGTTGAAATTACCGTCACTCATATTATTCTTGTGTATAAACGCGCTGTACTCGTGTTGAGATGCCTGTCAGGATTTCGTAAGGAATCGTACCTATGGCATCACTCAGAACAGTAACGGGCAGTTCGTCACCAAAGATGGTGACATAATCGCCTTCGCTACACTCGATGCCTGTCACATCAATCATACAAACATCCATACAGATGTTACCTACATACGGAGCTTTCTGTCCATGAACCATACAATAGCAGTTACCATTTCCAAGTTTGCGGTTCAGGCCGTCAGCATATCCGATTGGAATGGCAGCAATACGACAATCGTGGTCAATCTTCCCCTTACGACTATAGCCTACTGTATCGCCTGCCGGTACATTACGTATCTGGAGAATCGTGGTCTTCAGCGTAGCCACATTATTGATAATCTGATTGTTGCGTGGATTGACGCCATAGAGTCCAAGTCCAAGTCGTACCATATCTAAATGGTATTTAGGGAAATGTTCGATGCCTGCCGAGTTGCAGATATGACGCAGAATCTTATGACTGTAGGCGGCTTGCAGTTTCTGGCTTGCTTCATCGTACAATTCGAACTGCTGACGCGAAAAACCATCGAATTCATCGTCGTCGCTACCCACAAAATGGCTGAATACAGAACATGGAATCAATGCCGATTGTTTGTTGAGTCGGGTAATCAGACGGTCGATATCTTCCTTTGGATTGAACCCCAGACGATGCATTCCCGTATCGAGTTTTATGTGGATAGGAAAATTGGTGATTCCCTCTTTCTCGGCTGCATAAATCAGAGCCTCAAGGAGTTGAAAATTATAGACTTCCGGCTCGAGTCGGTAGTCGAACAACATCTTGAACGAAGTCATCTCAGGATTCATCACCATGATGTTGCTGGTGATACCAGCCTTACGTAAGTCTGCCCCTTCGTCGGCTACGGCTACAGCCAAGTAATCCACTCCTTGGTCTTGGAGAGTCTTACTGGTTTCAAGCGATCCTATACCATATGCAGATGCTTTCACCATACACACCATCTTGGTTTCCGGCTCCATGAACGAGCGGTAATAGTGAAGATTCTCTATCAGCGCATTGAGGTTCACCTCCAGAATGGTTTGATGTACCTTCAACGTAAGTAAATCGCTGAGACGGTCGAAATGATAGCGACGCGCACCTTTAATCAGAATAAACTCATTGTTGAGAGCCGCAAACACCTCGCTGGCAATCAAGTCCTCTGTCGTCTTGAAGAAATAGGCATCCATCTTGAAGTACTGGGCACACGAGCTAATCGCTTCGCCCACACCTATCACCTTCTCGATGCCACGCTTTTCTGCCATCTCTGCCACTTTTGCATATAAGGTGCGTGACGTCTCTCCACTCTGCAGGATATCGCTCAGAATCAGAGTACGCTTTTGGCTCTGAGTATCAGGACGACGACTCATGAAGTCGAGTGCAATATCAAGCGAATGGATATCAGAGTTATAGGTGTCATTAATCAATGTACACCCATTGATACCATCTTTCACTTCCAGACGCATCGCAACAGGTTCCAATGTAGCCATTCGTTCACAGATTGCCTCAAGATCTACTCCTTCAAGGCTGGCACAAGTGGCCAGACAAGTAACGGAATTTTCTATAGCAGCATTATCAATAAACGGGATGGTGTATTGGCCTTGCTTGCCATTCAAAGTAAATGTAATGGTTGCCGACGTCCCTTTCTTTTCTACGTTGCGTACCATCGGCCAATTCTTCACCTTGTTCAACACCTCCTGTCGGGCAACTTTGGTGATGAACTCATCCTGAAGGTTGATGACAGCCGTTTCGCTGTTACGCATCAGTTTCAGCTTCTCGTCGCATTTCCCTTCTTTGGTAAAGAAATTCTCCTGATGCGCCTCACCGATATTGGTGATGACGCTGATGGTAGGACGAATCATCCGATTCAGGTTGTCCATCTCGTTAGGATTGGAAATACCTGCTTCAATAATCGCTATATCGTTGTGAGGATTCAGCAGCCACAGCGACAGAGGAACTCCCACTTGTGAGTTATAGCTGCGAGGTGAGCGGCAAACATTGAAATCGGGCGAAAGCAATTGATACAGCCATTCCTTCACGGTGGTCTTTCCGTTGCTGCCTGTAATAGCAATCACAGGGATGTCGAACTGCTCACGATGATATGCTGCCAACTGTTGCATAGCTTGCAGGGTATCGTGAACCAAAAGGAAGTTACTTTGCGGATACTGATCAATATCAGCAGGAAGCGAACTGACGATAAAGTTTCTGACTCCACGCTTGTATAGCTCTCCTATGTATTTATGGCCATCGTTCCGATTGGTTCGAATGGCAAAAAACAATGTCTCCTTAGGAAAACAAAGCGAACGGCTGTCAATCAGCAGCCAATTGATCAAGGCATCTTCTGAACCTTTGCGTTCCGCATTGATGATGTGAGCGATATCACTAATTCTGTATTGCATGTTTTAAGTCTTTTATCTGTTCTATGGTTTGGGCCACTAACCGCTGATGCACCTCATTCGAAGCATCAAATGGTTGGTGGTGTAATATGCGGTTCAACTTCTCAAATTCCTCGATGAAACCGATGGTTTTCTTGTCAAAGAAGGTTTGCTGGAACTGCTCCCAGATGTAATCGACAGCCACGGGCGAGGGATGTAGCATGTCGTCAGCATAAAATCTATAGTCGCGCAATTCGTCCATCATAATCTCGTAGGATGGAAAATAATAGCAATGATTTGGGTATGCCTTACATAAACGGTCGATTGCTAACAACAAAATGGATTTGCTCAACTGGTTTTCGTGTAATCCATCTTTCTTATGGCGTATAGGGCTGACGGTGAAAACGATGGTTTTATGGTTTGGAACAATTGTACAATCGATGAATTCGGAATAATTCTCTATCACTTCATCAACGGTAACACGAAATCTTGTGAAAAGAGAATCTGGTTGTTTCTTGCAGTTAGCCACAATATGTCCTGTCTGCTTCAGCATATAAGCCCAAGCTGTTCCGAAAGTAAGAATTAACACATCAGCCGAGTGTATTACCTTGTCAAAATCAAGGTCACCACACGACTTCTGTGTCCACTGCAGGAACTCCTCGTCTCTTGCCGTAAGGGCATTCATGATAGACAAAGGATTATATAGAGCGCCGAAGGGATTGACCACACAGTCAAACCCTGCATTCACGAGTTTTTCGCCTATACAGTCAGAGAAACACGAGCCTAACAGCAGGTATTTTTGATGATGCGACAAGCTCAAGTCCTTGTTTTGAATATCTACCTTTGTTCTAAATTCCACTTTTTTCGCTATTTGAGACTAATTTTCGCGTTATGCTTTAAAAATTATGAATTATGAATTACGAATTATGAATTATTTGCTACCTTTGCACACAAATCTTTTGCAAAAATACTAAAACTTATTAACATATATGGAACAAGACCGCATAATTCTGCAAATTCTGGACAAAAAAACGCAGGAAATAGATTTTGTACAGCTTCATAATATCAAAGACTTGAATCGTGCTATTAGCAACGGCATGATGAAAGACATCGTAAATATGTCGGAAATCCTCATGGACAAACGCATCGAAAGTATTGCCGATGAGATCATCCAACGCCAAAATGTGAAGGTAATCTTGGTTGCAGGCCCTTCATCGAGCGGGAAGACTACTTTCTGTAAACGTCTTTCGCTCCATCTGATGGCTAACGGTCTGAAACCTTATCCTATCTCGTTGGATGATTATTTCGTTGACCGCACCCGTACTCCACGCGATGAAACGGGCGAATATGACTATGAATCCGTTCATGCGGTCGATCTCGAATTGTTGCAAAAGCATATCGGCATGTTGCTGCAAGGACAGGAAATCGAACTGCCTCGCTATGATTTCCCTTCAGGCACCAGCCAAAACAGCGGACGAAAGTTACGATTAGATGATGACATGATACTGTTGTTCGAAGGTATTCACGGCTTGAATCCCGAACTGACCGCCCAGATACCCGAGTCGTATAAATACCGCATCTATGCCTCAGTCCTGGCACCCATCCATATAGATAAGGAAACGATGGTGAGCCGTACAGACAGCCGATTAATTCGCCGGATTTTGAGGGATTACCGTTATCGAGGTGCTTCTGCTATAGCAACTATTGATCGCTGGCCAAGTGTACGTCGAGGTGAGGATAAATGGGTATTCCCGTTCCAGAAATATGCTGATGTAGAATTCAATAGCGTACAGATTTACGAACTGGCCGTACTGCGCAACAAGGTGCTCCCCATTCTTGCAGAAATCACACCCGATATGCCCGAGTATGAAGTGGCCGACCGCCTGCGTCGCCTGCTCTTGATGTTTACTCCTATTGAAGATATGACACTTACGCCTCCAACCTCCCTGCTTCGTGAGTTCATGGGCGGCAGTTCATTCAAGTATTGAGTTAGGAGTTGGGAGTTTTTTTAAATTATTTAATTTTTAATTTTTACATTTTCCTTTGGAACCGGCAATCACACTTCGACAACTGACCACAGGCTACCGCCTCAAGAGTAAAGACCGCATCGTCAGCAAAGACATGAACGCATCGCTGATGGCTGGTCAGCTCACATGTCTGATAGGCCCGAACGGAACAGGTAAATCAACCCTACTTCGCACCCTTGCCTCCTTCCAGCCACCATTAAGTGGCGAGGTGATGCTTTTCGACAAGTCGGTCAGCAGCTACAGCAACGAAGAACTGTCGAAACTCATCAGCATTGTGCTCACCAACAATTCCCACATCAAAAACCTCACCACCTACGAGGTGATAGGTCTTGGACGTAGCCCCTATACAGGTTTTTGGGGGCGTCTGTCAAAACATGACCACGAAGTCATCACCCAATGCATCAAACGTGTAGGTATTGAAAAAGTAGCACAACAGGCATTCCAGACCCTCAGCGACGGAGAGCGGCAGAAAGCAATGATAGCCAAAGCTATTGCACAGGAGACTCCAGTCATCCTGCTCGACGAACCCACAGCCTTTCTCTATTATCCTAATAAGGTGGACGTGATGCTCATGCTTCGCAATCTGGCACACGAGATGGGGAAAACCATCCTGATGTCCATTCACGATATCGACCTCGCCCTACAGGTAGCCGATCAGATTTGGCTGCTAACAGATGATGGCAATCTCATCAACGGAACCCCAGAACAACTCTGCTCCGACGGCACCATCCAGCAACATGTCGTTAGTGAGCATATAGAGTTCGACACCCAGCGTCGCACTTTTTCTTGCCGACTTTTGACGTAAATATACTTTTTTTCTTCTATTTCATCATATTTTAAGGTTGTTTTTGTTAGGATAAGCGTTGGTTATTCCCCAATAAGTGGCACTTATTGATGAATACTTGGCCTCTAAAAAATGAACCAAATGAGCAGAAAGTGCAGGTATTACCATCAAAAAAGCGGTTTATGCACGTCTTTTGATGCCTTTGAGAGGAATAATTTACAGAATTTTGTGACTTTAGAAGACTGTGACATTTCCAAAACTGTGTTGTTAATAATTGTAAGTGATTGCATTGTAGATGATTATATGGCTTGCTTAGCCATTTGTTTTTTCCCGTAGTCTCAAATCTCAAATCTCAATTGTTTTTTTAAGATTCCCACACTTTTTTCATATTTATATATTATGTTTATAACTAATTAATTATCAATAAGTTATAAAGATGGTTAAGAGAAAAATTGAAGTTGAATGTTACCTTATTTTTTTAATTGAGATTTGAGATAACTGAGATTTGAGACTGTTTATGGTCAATCATTCTTCTATAAAGCCTTCAAGAGCTTTGCGCAACTCGTTTCCATTTTCACTTACACGTTGATTTAGACTTGGATTAAGCCTGCAAACGCTGTGCATTCTGCGTAAATTCTCCTTGAATTCTGCGATTAAACGAGAACAAAGCCATACTTATATGAGCTTTGTCGAGTGCAAGCAGAATGGATAGAGTCAATTTAGGCTTCAAACTTTTCCTACTCGACATACATATAGCTCTTTTTCTCCGTTTTCTCGCATTTTTCCCAATAATTGTTTGGTAGATTCATTTTTATCTTTTATCTTTGCACCGTGTTCCTTTGGGACACAGACATTTTTATTTGCTCATTTGCTACTCGAACTGGACCCTCGAAAGTAAGAGCAATAGAATCTCCAATGAGGCTTGCGCATTTATGCGTAGGCTTCCCATAGGAGATTTCGGTTGGTCCAGACCTGAGTAGCGTATGGTGATAGCCTGCGCTTTTCTTGTGTTTTATAAGTTAGTGTAGAAAGAGGAACAAAGTATTAACTAATAAACAATAAATCTTATGAAGAAACAAAGATTATTATTAATGCTAACCACAGTTATCTTAATTCTGTATGTAACATCATGCTCAAAAAGTGACGAGGAAGAAGAAAAGTTTTCTAATACTTCAATAGTAATTAAAGATGATGGAAGTACTTCAAACGGAAGTATCTTTTCTGCTATTGATGACAAGAACTTTTATCTTGATTATGTAAAATACTCTGTTGAAGAAGGTCATTTAGTAGTATCTGGCTATGATAAAGTAGGATTTAAAGGAATAGCGAATATTGTGTCAAGCATCACATATAAAGGAAATACTTATGAAATTCTTTCAATTGGGAAAGATGCTTTCGCTGGATACACAGGATTGACATCTATTAATATTCCAAATAGTGTAAAAGAAATTAAAGAAGCTGCATTTTATAACTGCACTCACTTAAGTTCTGTACACTCAAAAATAAT